>JAHFVB010000102.1 GCA_023264755.1 Mycobacterium sp.
GGTCGATGGCGAGGACCCGTATCGGTTGGTCGCCGACGTGCTGGCCGCGCCGGCCGCCGCGGTCGCGGCGGCCGGCCCGGTCGCGACGGCCGGCCCGGTCGCGACGGCCGTCACCGATTCCATGCCCGCGCTGCACCTGCTGCCGCTGGCCGACGTGCTCGGCGCGGTACCGGTACTGGCCACCGACGTGCTGCGCAAGTTGCGGATGATCAAGGACGCCGCGGAGATCGACGCATTGCGCAGCGCCGGTGCCGCGATCGATCGCGTGCACGCCCGGGTACCGGAGTTCCTGGTACCGGGCCGCACCGAGGCCGACGTGGCCGCCGACATCGCCGAGGCCATCATCGCCGAGGGTCATTCGGAGGTGGCGTTCATCATCGTCGGGTCCGGACCCAACGGCGCCGACCCTCACCACGAGTGTTCCGACCGCGAACTTCAGCGCGGCGACGTCGTCGTGGTCGACATCGGCGGGCCCTATGAGCCGGGCTACAACTCGGACTCGACCCGTACCTACAGCATTGGCGAGCCCGAACCCGAAGTGGCTCGGCACTATTCGGTGCTTCAGCGGGCCCAGCAGGCGGCCGTGGATGCGGTCCGGCCCGGGGTGAGTGCCGAACAAGTCGACGCCGCGGCGCGCGACGTGCTCGCGGAGGAGGGGCTGGCGGAGGTGTTCGTCCACCGCACCGGGCACGGGATCGGTCTGTCAGTGCACGAGGAGCCCTACATCGTCGCGGGCAACGACCTGCTGCTGGAGGAGGGCATGGCGTTCAGCGTCGAGCCGGGCATCTACTTCCCCGGCCACTGGGGCGCGCGGATCGAGGACATCGTGATCGTGTCGGCGGACGGCGCCACCTCGGTCAACAGCCGCCCGCACGAATTGATCGTGGTACCCGGCTAGGGCGTCTTGGGCGAGTGGTCCAGCAGTTCGGATGAGCCGAGTACGCGCTCGATGCGGACCTCGATGACGACCCGACGGGGATTGACTCGCGGGGTTCGATAGCGCTGGGCGTAGCGCAGTTCGGCGTCCCGCACGGCTTCTGCGTCGTCGCTGACGGTCGCGGTGCCCTCGAGTGACAGCCAGCGTGCGCCGTCCACCTGGCTGAGCACCGCGATGCCTCGCTGCGCGGCGTTGACGGCCTTCTGCGAGCCGCCAGTGGTGATGACCCTGGCCAGGTGGGTGGTGGGATCGAAGGTGAAGCCGACCGCGACGACGTGCGGCGAATTGTCCGAGCGCAGGGTGGTGAGCATCGCGAGATGACGTTCCGTGAGGAACGCCAGCGCATCGTTCGTCAGCCGCGTGGTTGCCTTCGCCATTGGTACCCAAACTAGCGCAGGTGATAATCACTGCCATGGAAGACACGGCTTCTGGAGCCGAGCGCTTGCGCGAGGAGACGAGTACTGAAGCCGGGCCGATCGTGATATTCGGCGGCCGCAGCGAGATCGGCGTCGAGTTGGCGACGCGGCTGGCCGGCGGCCACGCGGTCGTGCTTGCGGCGCGTCGCTCCGACCAGTTGACCGAACAGGTGGCCGCCGTCGAGGCGGCAGGCGCCACGGCCGTGCACGTCGTGGAGTTCGACGCCGACGACCTGGCGTCACACGGTCCGATCGTCGATGCGATCATCGCCGAACACGGTGGCCTCGGGACCGCGATAGTGGCCTTCGGAATCCTGGGAGACCAGGCCAGGGCCGAGGTCGACCCGTTGCACGCCGCGGCGATCGTGCACACCGACTTCGTTGCCCAGGTGAGTTTGTTGACCGTGCTGGCGGCCCGGATGCGGGCCCGAGGTAGCGGCACCCTGGTGGTCTTCTCGTCCGTGGCAGGGGCGCGGGTCCGGCGGGCGAACTACGTGTACGGCTCCGCCAAGGCCGGCCTGGATGGGTTCGCGCGCGGGTTGACGGACGCGCTGCACGGCTCGGGCGTGCACCTGCTGTTGGTGCGGCCTGGTTTCGTGATCGGGCGCATGACCGAGGGCATGACGCCGGCCCCGCTGTCGAGCACGCCGGCACAGGTTGCCGACGCGGCCGCGGCGGCGCTGCGCAAGGGCCGTCACGAGGTGTGGGTTCCGTGGCTGCTCGGTGGGTTGGTATTCGGGCTCAGGTTGCTGCCACGTGCGGTGTGGCGGCGGTTGCCGCGGTGACGAGCGAGCAGCCCATGATCGTGGTGGTCGGTATCGGGGCCGACGGCATGGCCGGACTGGCGCCGCCCTCGCGAGCCGAATTGGCCAGGGCCACCGTCGTCTACGGGTCGCAGCGGCAGCTCGACTTGCTCGATGACACCGTGACGGAGAAGCGACGTGCGTGGCCGTCGCCGATGCTGCCCGCGGTGAGGACACTGCTGGACGAAGCAGATGGCGACGTGCACGTGGTCGCCAGCGGGGATCCGCTGTTACATGGGATCGGCAGCCTTCTCATCCGCCTGTACGGAGTCGACCGGGTGTCCGTGCTGCCACACGTGTCGTCGGTGACCCTGGCCTGTTCGCGAGTCGGCTGGGCGGTGCAGGACACCGAGGTGATCAGTCTGGTCACCGGCGCGACGCACACGGCGGTCCGGCTGGGCGGACAGGCGATCGTTCTGTCGCGTGATGCCAGCACCCCCGAGGAACTGGCTCGGCTGCTTACCGACACCGGTCGCGGTGCTTCCGAACTCACGATTCTCGAACAACTCGGCGGCCCAAGGGAACTGCGCAGGAGTTCGACGGCACACGAATGGTCGGGCAGGCCGCCACGTGACGTCGACGCGCTCAACGTGATGGCGGTGCGCTATCTGCCCGACGAGCGGCAATCGACGGTCCTGCCCGACGACGGTTTCGACCACGACGGGCAGCTCACGAAGCAGTCGATCCGCGCCGTCACGCTGGCCGCCCTGGCGCCGCGGCCCGGCGAACACCTCTGGGACGTCGGGGCGGGGTCGGGCAGCATCTCGATCGAGTGGTGTCGCAGCGGGCGCGGCTGCCGGGCCACTGCGTTCGAGCGAGACGCGCAGCGCCGCAGCAGAATCGAGGCGAACGCCCGCTTGTATGGCGTATCGGTCGACGTCACGTTCGACGCTCCCGAGTCGTTCGAGAACCATCCGTTGCCCGACGTGATCTTCGTGGGTGGGGGCGTCAGCCAACCAGGGCTCTTGAAGGGCTGTTTCGCATACCTGAAGCCGGGCGGCAGGCTGGTGGCCAACGCCGTTACCGTCGAATCGGAAGCCGTTCTGTTGCAGTGGTACTCGACGATGGGTGGGGAACTGAGGCGCTATCAGCACTACCGCGGCGAACCGGTGGGCTCCTTCACCGGCTGGCGGCCGGCCATGCCCGTCACGCAATGGTCGGTGACCAAGTGACGATCTACTTCATCGGCGCAGGACCTGGGGCGGCCGACCTGATCACGGTGCGCGGGCACCGGTTGCTGAGCCGTTGTCCGGTCTGCCTGTACGCCGGCTCGATCATGCCCGACGACCTGTTGGCGCTGTGTCCGGCCGATGCGAAGGTCATCGACACCGGACCGCTGACGCTCGAGCAGATCATCACCGAACTGGTCGCCGCCGACGCCGCCGGGCTGGACGTGGCACGGCTGCACTCCGGTGATCCGTCGATCTACAGCGCGTTGGCCGAGCAGTGCCGCCAACTGGACGCGCTCGGCGTGAATTACGAAGTCGTGCCGGGGGTGCCGGCCTTCGCGGCGGCCGCGGCGGTGTTGGGCCGGGAGTTGACCGTGCCAGGGGTGGCGCAGACGGTGACGCTGACCCGGGTGGCCACGCTGTCGACGGCGATGCCGCCGGGGGAGGACCTGCACACGTTGTCGGCATCGGGTGCGACGCTGGTGCTGCACCTGGCCGCCGCCCAGGTGGATGCGCTGGTGCCGGAGCTGCTGGCCGGCGGCTATCGGGTCGAAACCCCTTGTGCAGTAGTGGCGTTCGCCAGTTGGCCACAGGAGACCGTGCTGAAGTGCACGCTGGGGGAACTGGCGGCCCAGATGCACGCGGCTCAGCTCACCCGGACGGCCGTGATAATCGTCGGCGACGTGTTGGCCGCCGAGGGCTTCACCGATAGCTACCTGTACTCGGCCGGTCGGCGCCGCGGAAGTCGGCACTGATGCGGCTGCTGCTGCTGGGGGGCACGGCGGAGGCGCGAGCGCTGGCCGCCCAGCTGCCCCCCGAGGTCGAGGTGATCAGTTCGTTGGCGGGCCGGGTGCCGGACCCGGCGCTGCCGGTCGGGCAGGTACGCATCGGGGGGTTCGGCGGCGTCGACGGAATGGTGCAGTGGCTGCGGGCCGAGCGCATCGACGCCGTCGTCGATGCCACCCACCCGTTTGCGGCGAACATCACTGCCAACGCGGCGCTGGCCTGTGCTCGACTGGGCCTGCCGGGGGTGGTGCTCGCCCGCCCGCCGTGGCAGCCGGGGCGGGCGACCGTAGTGGCGTCGGACGTCGAGGCTGCCCGATTCGTTGCGGCGCAAGGTCATTCGCGAGTCTTTCTGACCACGGGACGGTCCGGTACCGCGGCCTTCGTCGATGTCGACGCGTGGTTTCTGATCCGGGCGGTGACGGCTCCCGAGCCGGGCACCCTGCCCGTCCGCCACCAGTTGGTGTTGTCGCGCGGACCGTACCGATACGACGACGAGGTCCGTTTGATGCGCGAGCACGGCGTCGATGCGTTGGTAACGAAGAACAGCGGCGGCGACATGACGCGGGCCAAGCTCGACGCCGCCGATCACCTCGGCGTCGACGTCGTCATGGTGGACCGGCCCGCACTTCCAGCCGGAGTGCCGACGGTCCCCACCGTCGGGGCGGCCGTGGATTGGGTCAGAGCGCGCTGACCAGTTCGAGGCTGCCGAGCTCGCGAATGGCCTGGCAGCCCCGCGCGAGCATGATTTGCATCATCTCGTCACCGCGTTCGGTGGTGGTGGCGAAGGCACACCCCAGCGTCGTGAGTAGCGGGGCCTGCAGCATGCCGATTCGGTAGTCCCGCCAACAGCTGTCCCAGTCGTACCCAGTGACGCCGTAGCTCAGTAGTTGATCGTGGTAGGCGGTCACCAACTGCTCGTCGAGGTTCGCGCGCACGTCGGGCAACAGGCTGGTGGCGGTGAAGTACGCCAGGTCGCGCGCGGGGAGCCCGGCGCCGAGCGTCTGCCAGTCCACGATCGTGACCCGGGTCTCGTCGGGGTCGAACAACAGGTTGTCGAGCCGGTAGTCGCCGTGGATGAGCGAAAATCGCTCGGGTTCGGCGAGCAGCCAGCGCGACACCAATGCCATTGACGCCGTTGTCGTTTCGTGGTCCTGTGCGATGAGCCCGGCGCCAAGGCGGTCGAGCGTGAGCTCGGCAGCCATCACGGCGACGTCGCCGAGCCCCTTCGCAGCCGCCGCATCCGGCATCGACATCACCAGGCCGGGGTAGTTCGCGAACGTGGGGTTACACCACGTCGGTGCGTGCAGGCCCGCGATCGCGCGGACGGCGAGTTCGGCCGCGACGGCACCGCAGCCACCGAGCTGATCGCCCTGGACCGCCGGTGCCAGGTCGGCCAACACCAGGACGAAATCCGCTCCGTCGGAGGAGATGTCGCAGTAGTAGTGCTCGGGAATGGGCGCTTTCACGACGTCGGTCAGCTGCGTGTAGAAGGCGTGCTCGGAGCGGTATCCGAGCGCGACCCGATCGCGCACGGCGTCGTCTTGAGCAGACAGCTTGACCGCGAACGTCGTCCCGGGCCTCGCCGGGTCGACGTAGCCGACGGTGACCCGGTAGGTGGCCCCGGTCTGGCCGGTGCCGATCGGTTCGGTGTCGACGGTGCGCACGTCGACGCCCAACACCGAACTCAACCATTGGGGAGTGAGCTCAGCTGGGCGCCGTGGAATCGACATGGTCGGCTTTCGGTCAGATGGTTTGGGCTGGGTAGCGTCGCAGGGTGAACACCCGGTCGCCCGAGTCGGTGCGGTGCCATTGGGTTTGCGAGGACCCCACGATGAGCAGGCAACGCATGTCGACCTCGGCGGGATCGAGGTCGGCCAGCCGCACCACCCGGACGGTCTCGCGGGGACCGGAGACGTCTCGGCCGATGACCACCGGGGTACCAGGCTCGCGATGCTCCAGCAGCAGGTCGCGCATGGCGGCGATTTGCCAGGTCCTGGTCTTGGAGGCGGGGTTGTAGATCGCCAGCACCAGGTCGGCGCCGGCCGCCGCGTCGAGGCGCTTGGCGATGACGTCCCACGGTTTGAGCCGGTCCGACAAGGAGATCACCGCGTAGTCGTGTCCGAGCGGGGCCCCCACCCTGCTGGCGACGGCCTGGGCGGCGGTCATCGCGGGGATGACGCGCACCGCCACGTCGGGCCAGTCCACCGCTTCCTCCAGCACGGCCGTCGCCATGGCGAAGACCCCGGGATCGCCGGAGGACACCACCGCGACGGCGCGGCCCTGGCTCGCCAGCGTGCACGCGAGCCGCGCCCTGGCCGCCTCGTCGGTGTTGTCGCTGGGATGTCGTAGCTGAGCGTCCTTGGCCGGTACGCGGTCCAGGTAGGGGCCGTACCCGATGAGGTCGGTGGCGGTGGTCAACTCGTGGCGGGCCTGCGGCGTCATCCAGTCGACGTCGCCGGGTCCCAACCCCACCACCGCAACGCTTCCGGCGGCCGGGTCGGCCGGTGCAGCGGCGGAGCGGGGCGCCATGCCGGGCACCATGGCCAGGGAGAAATAGGGCACCGCGGCGGGGTCGACGTCCGCGGCGGGCAACACGCGTTGCTCCGGCGTACTGGCGCGTTCCACGTAGAACGCCGAGTCCAACCGTCCAGCTTCCGAAAGTGCTTCTTGGACAGCCGAATAGGATCGGCCCAACTTCATGATCACGGCGGCGTCGGTATCGGCCAGCCGGCGGCTCAACTCGGCCTTGGGCAGCGTGCCGGGCAGGATCGTCAGCACCTCGTCACCTTGCACCAGCGGCGTTCCGGTGGCGGCCGAGGCGGCGCTCACCGACGTCACGCCGGGCACGATGACGGCCTGGAACCGAGAGGTGAGCCGGGTGTGCATGTGCATGTACGAGCTGTAGAACAGCGGATCGCCCTCGGCGAGCAGGGCGACGTCGCGTCCCGCCTCGAGATGCGCGGCGATGCGGGCGGCGGCTTCGACGTAGAAGTCCTCCAGCGCACCGGCATAGCCGCCGGGATGGTCGGTGCCCTCGGTCGTCACCGGGTAGCGAAGCAGCTCCTCGGTCTGGCCGGGCCGCAGGTACGGCGCCGCGATGGAGCGCGCGATGCTGCGGCCGTGCCGGGCGCTGTGATAGGCCACCACGTCGACCTCGCCGATGACCCGCGCGGCCTTGACCGTGACCAGTTCGGGGTCACCCGGCCCGAGCCCGACGCCAAACAACGTCCCCCGGCGGCTCATTCGCGGTCGCTCGCGATGGCGTTGACGGCCGCGGCAGCCATTGCGCTGCCGCCGCGCCTGCCGGTCACGACGAGGTATTCCATGCCGCGGGGGCGGTCGATCAGCTCCTGTTTGGACTGCGCGGAGCCGACGAACCCCACCGGGCCGCCGAGCACCGAGGCGGGTACCGGTGCGCCTTCGTCGATGAGTTCGAGCAGTCGGAAGAGCGCGGTAGGGGCGTTGCCAATCGCCACGACGGCGCCGGCAAGCTGGTCGGCCCACAACTCGACGGCCGCTGCTGACCTGGTGGTTTGTCGCCGGGTGGCCAGTTCGGGCGCCCGGGCATCGGCCACCAGCGATACCACCTGGTTGTCGGCGGGCAACCGGGAGCGCGTAATGCCCGCTGCCACCATCGAGGAGTCGCACAGCACCGGCGCGCCGGCGTCGAGCGCCGCCCGCGTCGCGGTGACGACGTCCTCGGTGTAGGCCACGTGTTCGGCCACGTCGACCTGGCCGCACGTGTGGATCAGTCGCACCACGACCCGTGCCACGTCGTCGGGCAGGCCAGACAGATCGGCTTCTGCGCGGATCGTCGCGAACGACTGCCGGTAGATCTCGGCGGCGTCGCGGGTGTAGTCGAGCACTCGATCACCCTACGGGTGGCGTGGTTGGTATCCGTCCGGGGTCGCGACCAGGACTTCGCCCGCCGGTGGACTGCCGCACGCGCGGGCGCAACCGACGAAGTGGCGGTGGAAGCCGACCGATTCCCGAGCTGCCTCGGTCGCGTCCCGACGGACGTCGGCCAGCGATTGCGCGCAACCCGGGCTGCCGGTACACGAGCTGACCTCCAGCCAGGGGGAGTGCTCGTCGAAGACCAGCCCGAGGGGGGCGAGCACCCGCAGTGCGACGTCGGCGACGCCCTCGTCGAGGTCGCACACCAGAATCGAACGCCATGGAGTGATGACCAGCGGGGCGTCGATGGCGGCCAGATATTGGGCGGCGCGGGCCTGCAACACCCCGAGCGGAAGGGCTGCGCCGAGCGCCACCAATCCGTCGTCCTGCTCGATCCAGCCGACCGGCGGTCGCAGCTCCGGTGCCCAGGTGGCGCCCGGCTCCGCGGTGCGGGCCAATCCGGCGGTCAAGACGCTCGGATCGGCGAGTTCTCCGGTGCGCCATTCCCTTTGGCGTACGGCGAGGAAGGTCCGGGCCACGGACAGCAGCGTGGGGACGACGTCGTCCGCGGACATGCGCACCCCGCTGTCGACGCCGGCTATCAACAGTGCGGCGGAGTCGGAGTCGAGGAAGTGGGCGCCGAGGTCGGCCCCCAATCCGGACACGTCGCCGCGGCCGTCGTCGAGTCCGAACCACAATCGGCCGGGTAGCTCCGCCAGTGCGGGGTCGGCCTGAAGTGTCGCGTCGAGGGTGGCGACCAGCGCCCGGACGTCGAACAGTCCGCCCCGTCGACCGGTTAGCGGCGAGGCCACGATGTTGCGCACGCGTTCGTGGGTCGGCGAGGGCAGTAGTCCGGCGTCGGTAACCGCCCGGGCGAGCCCGTCGGTATCGGTGACCGCCCGTAGCTGGATGTTGCCGCGGGAGGTGAGTTCCATTGCCGGGGAGGCGAACTGGGTTGCGGCCAGCGCGAGCGTCTCCAGCTGTGCCGGCGTGATGAGGCCGCCGGGCAAGCGCACGCGGGCCAGTGCACCGTCGGCCGCCTGGTGCAGCTGTAGCGCACCGGGGCAAGCGTCGTCGTCGCGGGTCCTCTTCATGTCGACTACGAGCATATGAGTTCGGCTACCCGAGTACGCCGTGGCCGGCGATTCGGGTAGCCGACTACGCGCTATTTCGCGCCAACGTCGAAATATGGTCGCTTCAGGCCGTCGGACGGGGGGTTCGGTGGCCTGAAACAGGGAGTCTTCGATGAGTGAAACAACGTTCTCCATCACTTCTGCACTACCCGTGCCGCGCCACCTTGGGCGGCGGTGGTGGACCGCCGTCGCACGGTACTTCAACGCCGACGCCGCAGCCGCAGCCGGCGACGCCGGCGACCGGCGCGTCCCGAAGCACTACCCGCCGAGGAGCTTTGACTACTTGGCGGATGCGGCGATGCGGCGGGCCATGGATCGACTCTGAAGCGCGGCGGCTGCCGGGGCCGCTCAAGCCGGCGCTGGCACCGCCGCCAAGGGCCGGGCCGGCACGACGTCCGAGTAATGCGTCGCGTCGCCTGCGATCACCCGGCTCGGCCTGCCGTCGACGCCGACGGGAACGTCACCGGCGAGGGTGATGCGGCTCAGCCGGCGGTACTGGTCGTCGTAGTCGGCGACGCCGTAGTGCTGGGTGGTCCGGTTGTCCCAGATTGCCACGTCGCCAGGTGCCCAGTCCCAGCGAATCGTGTTCTCCAGTCGGGTGATCCGGGCCTGCAGCAGCTGGAACAGGGTGGTCGACTCGACCGTGCCGAATCCGACGAACTTTCGCACGAAGTGTCCGAGCAGCAGCACCCTTCGTCCCGTCTCGGGATGGACGCGTACGACGGGGTGTTCGGTCTCGAAGTGTTCGGCGCCGAACTCGGCGCGGTACTGGCGCTCGGTGTCGGCGACCTGGACGTCCCGGTCCTCGTAGTCGCGGACGTAGTCATAGTCGTTGGTGTGCAACGCCCTCAGACGCTCGACCAGCGCGACAAGCGGGGGCGGGAGTTGGTCGTAGGCCGCTGCGGTCGACGCCCACGCCGTGGTCCCGCCGTACTCCGGCAGTGTGACGGCGCGCAGTAGCGAGGCCTTGGGCGGTCGGTCCACGAACGTCACGTCCGTGTGCCAGGAGTTCGCCTTGTCGTACCGGGAGTCGATGGGCAGCACGTCGGTACCCCGCGACAGCACCGTGGGATGGGCCAGGGTCGGGGTGCCCAGCAGCCGGGCGAACGCCAACTGGGCGTCGTCGTCGAGGTGGTGCTGGTCCCGGAAGAAGAGCACTTGGTGGTCCAGCAGCGCGGCGTTGATCGCATCGACGGTCGCGGCGGAGAGCTCGCCGCCGAGGCGTACGCCGTCCACGCGGGCGCCGATGTTCGCACCGAGCTTGACCACGTCGAGGGGGGAGGGGGTGGGTTCGGGGTTGACCATTGCCCCATTCCCTCAGGTTCGCCGGCGCGCGACCAGTATTCGAATGCGCGGGATTCGAATCCGGTGGCTTCGCCGTGTGCTTTGGCTAACTGTGAATTGGGTCACGTCTGGAGTGGGTGTGTTCCATGCCACACGAAAACCGCCAAAACGGTACCGCCGGTACTACCTTCCTTGAGAACCGCAGTTCGCCGGCAACATTCGACGGTCGAACCGCGGCCGACCATAGGAGACAACAATGCTCGGACTCATTGCATTCATGGCAGTCGTCGTTGCGCTCATCGCAATGCTCGGCGCGCCCTACCCGCAGACGTGGTACGGCCGCTGGGGCAACTCGGACCGGTGATCGCCCGCCGCACCGACCTCACCGATGGCGAGGCCGGTGCGGTACGAATGGTGGGTGAATCAAACCTCCAGCTCGCCGACCATTCTGCTGCTGTCGACGTCGGACACGGATTTGATCACGGCCCGCGCCAGCGGTGCGGACTACCGGTGGGCCAATCCCTCCCGGCTCGTCGACGGTGAGCTCGAAGCACTGCTGGAGGGTGTCGACGTAGCGGTCGTGCGCATGCTTGGCGGTTACCGCACCTGGCAGGACGACATCGACCTGCCGGCCGCCAGCGGAGTGCCCACCGTGGTACTCAGCGGTGAGCAGGCGCCGGACGCCGACCTGATGAGCCACTCGACCGTCCCCGCCGGGGTGGCGCTGGAAGCGCACGTCTATCTGGCGCAAGGCGGTATGGAGAACCTGCGCCAACTTCACGCCTTCCTGGGCGACACGGTGCTGATGACGGGCTTCGGCTTTGCCCCGCCGGTGGCCATGCCCACCTGGGGGTTGTTGGATCGGCCGAACCCGGCGTCGAGCGACGGGCCTCGCATCGCGGTGCTCTTCTACCGCGCACAACAGCTGGCGGGCAATACCGGT
>JAHFVB010000499.1 GCA_023264755.1 Mycobacterium sp.
GGCCAAGGTGTCCCTGCGCACGCCGGACGGCAAGACGCTCGCGACGGTCGGACGCGGCGCGGCCGTCGTCGTCACCGGGGATCCGCTGGAGCTGCTGTTGTTCAGCTCCGGCCGCGACCAGGCTCGGGTGGAGTTCACCGGCGACGAGGCCGCCATCGCCGCGGTCAAGGCGGGGCGCAGCGGGCTCTAAGCCCAGGAATGAAGCGCCCCGGGAACGACGGCGGCGGTTGCGAGAGAGCGCAGCGACCCGCGGATAACTAGGCTGGCGGACATGGATTTCCGCGTGTTCGTCGAACCTCAGCAGGGCGCTACCTACGGCGACCAACTCGCCGTCGCACGGGCCGCGGAGGAGCTGGGTTACTCGGCCTTCTTCCGGTCCGACCACTACGTCGCGATGAGTGGGGACGGGCTGCCCGGGCCGACGGACTCCTGGGTGACCCTGGGCGGCCTCGCTCGCGAGACGTCGACGATCCGGCTGGGAACCATGGTCACGTCGGCGACGTTCCGCTACCCGGGACCGTTGGCGATCTCGGTCGCCCAGGTCGACGAGATGAGCGGCGGCCGGGTGGAACTGGGGCTCGGCGCGGGCTGGTTCGAGGCCGAGCACAAGGCGTATGCCATCCCGTTTCCCGCGCTCGGCGAGCGCTTCGACCGGCTGGGTGAACAGCTCGACATCCTGACCGGGCTGTGGACCACGCCGACGGGTGAGACGTTCGACTATTCGGGTGAGTACTACGCGGTCGAGGATTCGCCTGCGCTGCCCAAGCCGGTGCAGGCGCCGCACCCGCCCATCGTCATCGGCGGGAGTGGGGCAAAACGGACGCCGGCGTTGACGGCGAAGTTCGCCGCCGAGTTCAACATCCCGTTTGCGCCGCTGGACCTCATCAAGACGCAGTACGGACGCGTCGCCGCCGCAGTGAGCGCTGCGGGCCGCGCGGCTGATTCGCTGGTCTACTCGGCGGCCTTCGTGGTGTGTGCCGGTGGGTCCGAGGCCGACGTGCTGCGACGGGCGGAGGTCATCGGCCGGGACGCCGAGGAACTGCGTAGCAACTCACCGTTGGTCGGCACGGCCGCGGAGATCGTCGACCACTTCGGACCGTTCGCCGAGGCGGGCGTCCAGCGGGTCTATCTCCAGCTGCTCGACATGGCCGACCTGGACCAGCTCGCGTACTTCGCCACCGAGGTCGTCCCCCAACTGCGGTGACGCCGCGCTCGGTGACGCGCCGCGGCTACTATCGGGCTCGTGCCTAGCGTTCGTGACGACGACAGGGGCGGCGAGGAGGGCGGCGACACCCTGACCGAACCGCCGTGGCACGAACGCACGTCCATGCTCGTGGGGGCGAGCATTGCGGCGCTGCTTGCGCTGGCCATCTTGTACTTCCTGATCTCGACGGTGGTCCGCCAGTTCAACGAGCCCGCCCAGACCCCCCAGTTCTACGTCGACCCCGGTGACGGGTCCACTTCGTTCAGCCGGTCGGCAAAGACCACCACCACGACCGAGACCATCACCAGTACGGTTCCGCCAGTCACCACCGAGATCAATCCGGGCGACACGTCGACGCCGTCCAGCACCGACACCTCGCCGAATACGAATCTGCCGTCGACGCACCGGAACACTCCCAGCAGCGGCGACTTGCCTACCACTCGATCGCGGCCGCGGTTCAACCAGACGCGGACGCTTTACCCGCTGCCGGGCTAGCACCGTCCGAGTGCGGCGCCTTCGCGACCGGCGGGGCGCTCGACGTGGTCACGGGCGCGCTGGCCGGAGCTGACGAAGCAGGGGCCGACGCCGGAGCGGAACTCGGCGGGGCCGAACTCGGCGGGGCTGAGCTTGGCGGGGCGGAACTCGGCGGGGCGGAGCTTGGCGGGGCGGAACTCGGCGGCGGGACCGGCGTCGAACTGACCGGCGGTGGCGGCGGCGTGCTGGAGGTCGGCGGCGGCGTACTCACCGGGGTGCTGGTCGTCGGGGTGCTGGTCGGTGAGGTCGTCGGGGTACTGGTCGTCGGTGAGGTCGTCGTCGTAGTCGACGTCGGGGGCGGCGCCTCCGGGGCGGGCCCCTGTGGAACCTGAGGATCGGCTCCGGGAGCGTTCGAGGCGGGCACCGGCTGGACCGGCGGCGCCTGCGGATAGGTCACGACGTCGGGCGCACCGCTGACGGGCTGAGTGTCGACGGGAGCGGGCGCCGGTGCCACCGCCATCGGCGTTGCCATCGGGGCCGACGACGGCGGTTGCGACGTCGTGGGTGCGCTGACGAGCGGCGCGGTGGCCGCCGCGGTGGCCGCACTGCCGTGGGTGGTGACGAACAGTCCCGCCGAGGCCAACACGACGGCGCATGCGGCTCCGGCGAACAACAACGCCGGGCGCTGGTACCACGGCAGCGCGGGCTGTTCCCCGCCGTCGACGTCGTGGGGCAGGTAGTCGAGGGCCGGCCTGGCCCACTCGTGGTCCTGGTAGCTGGGCTCGGCCATCGGCGGTGGCTCGGCCATGGACGACAACTCGGCCCCGGCGGGTTCCTCGGACCACGCGAGCGCAACGGCCGGCTCGGGCTCGGGCTCAGGCATCGGCACCGCGGCAGCCAGCAGGGTGCCCGTCTGCGGTGCCATGCCGACGCGGGTCACCGGCTCGGGGACGCGTGCGGCCAACAGGGCGGCCCCGATCGCCGCGACCGTCTGGGCGTCGGCGGTGGTGGTCACGGCGGTCCGCAACGCTTGCGAAAGCTGTTGGGTGACATAGGGAATGCGAGCCCCACCGCCCACGGTCGCGACGGCGGCCAACCCGCTCGGTGGTACCCCGGCCCGGCGCAGCGTGTCGTCGATGGCGTCGAGCAATCCGCCGAACGGCTGTTCCAAGAGCGCGTCGAGCTCGGTGCGGGTCAGTCGCATGGTCGAGCCGGGTATCGGGCCGGGCAGGCCCGTGGCGGTCTGTTGTGACAACCGTTCCTTCGCGGCTCGGCAGTGGTCGCGGAAGGCGGCCAACGACGCCACGGCCGACGTGTTGGTCGCGTCGACGTCGTGCTCGCTCAGCAGGTGCGCGAGCACCAGTCGGTCGATGAGCTCACCGGAGAACTCGTCGTATCTCGTCGTCGGCGCGACTGGCTGAAAGTCGTTGGCCGCGTCGGCCAGCGTGAGGCTGGTGCCCGACGCTCCGAAGTCGCACAACATCACGAGCCCGCGCGCGGGAAGTCCGGGGCGGGCGCGCAAGGCCGTCAGCGCCGCGGTGGCATCGGAGACCACCTCGACATCGGGCCGCATGGCCCGCATCCGAGCGACGACGGGTTCGCGCCAGTGCGCGGGTACTGCCATCGTCGTGCCCCGTCCGGACCCGCCGCCGGCACTGACGAGCTCGGCCAGCGCGTGGTTGAGCAACCGTTCGGCGGGATGGGTGGAACCGTCGGGAGCCACGATCGGAATGGGATCGGCGACGCGTTCGACGAAACCGGTCAGGAGGCCGCCCCGCCAGGCCACCGCCGCCGGACGCACGGTGGCGCTGCCGTCGGCGCGGGCGGCGACGAGATTCGTCGCGCCCACCGACAACCCAAGACTGTCACGCATGTTCTGTATGTCGTCGCACACCCGCAAATCGTTAACCGGGCTACCGAACTACGTCGCGGGTCGTTCGGCGCCCATCACCCGTTGGCTGGAGTACTCGGCCACCAGGGCCTCCGCGCTGCGTACCGCGGCTCGGCAGGCGCGCGTGGTGAACGGGTCGTTCAGCGGGTGGTCGGCCCGTCGGCGCCAGCGTTGCACTGCCGCGAACGCCGCCCGCGGACCGTCGGACGGCTCGTCGGGTGAGAGCCCCAGCCTGCTGGCGGCGTCGGTACCGGAGCCGCCGATGACGCGACGTAGCGAGACGAGTTCGTCTTCGTTCAGTGTGGTTGGGCGCGAACGCAATTGACTGAGCAGGCGCAGCTCCTCGAAC
>JAHFVB010000500.1 GCA_023264755.1 Mycobacterium sp.
TACCAGCCAGGAACGTGCCATCGGCGGCCAACAGCGAGGTGCTCGGCACGTTTACCGCGCCGGGCACGTGCCCGGCCACCGGGTCCACGGGTTCGACGTCACCTCGGTACCGCTCCGGCGCCCGCGCATCCACCAGGCCCGCGCCCAGTGCGGCGGCCCCATCGGCCGTCAGGGTGGGCAACGCACCCGCATACAGGTCGGCGTGCTGCACGCGGACGTCACCGGGTTCCACTGGTGCCGAACCCATTTCGAGCTCCCCGCCCATCGCCTTCCAGGCTGCGAGGCCACCGTCTAGAATCCGTACCCCGGGAACGCCCGCGGCGGTCAGCACCCACCAGGCCCGCGCGGACCCGGCGCGGTTCCAATCGTCGTAGACCACCACCGGCCGGCCGGTACGAATCCCCCACCTGCGGGCCGCCGCTTCGACGGCCGGCCCGCCGGGCAGCGGATGGCGACCGCGGCCCTCGACCCGATGATCGGTGAGCTCGTCCTCGAGCGAGACGTAGACCGCCCCGGGTACGTGACCGGACTCGTAGTCCGCACGCCCGTCGGGGTTTCCGAGTTGCCACCGCACGTCCAGCACGGTCGGCGGCACGTCCCCGGCCAGCAGCACCCGCAGTTCACTCGCACCGATCAGGACGTCGCCACGGCTCGCAGTCATGTCCCCAGATTGCCACCTATGCTGACCGGCGTGACGGGACATGCGTTCGACGACGCGGAGCGGCTGGCCGTCTACCGCGCGATATCGGAACGCCGCGACATGCGGGAGTTCGTTCCGGGCAGCTCCATTCCCGAACCGGTGCTGGCCCGGCTGCTCGCGGCCGCGCACGCCGCACCGAGCGTCGGATTGATGCAGCCGTGGCGGTTCATCAGGATCACCGACGCCGGATTGCGCACGGCGCTGCACGCGTTGGTCGACGACGAGCGCCGGCTCACCGCCGACGCCCTCGGCACGCGCGGCGACGAGTTCCTCGCCCTGAAGGTCGAGGGCATCCTGACCTGCGCCGAACTGTTCGTGGTCGCGCTCGGCGAGGACCGCGACCGACACGTCTTCGGCCGCCGCACGATGCCGCAAATGGACCTCGCCTCGGTGTCGTGTGCCATCCAGAACCTCTGGCTCGCCGCACGCGTCGAGGGCCTCGGGCTGGGCTGGGTGTCGATATTCGACCCGGACCGGCTCGCCGCCCTGCTGAACATGCCCGGCGACGCCGAACCGGTCGCGATCCTGTGTCTGGGCCCCGTACCGAACTTTCCCGACCGGCCCGTCCTCGAACTCGAGGAGTGGACGTTCGCGCGTCCACTGGCGGAGTTCGTGTCCGAGAACGGCTGGGCGCCTGCGGCTGCCCAGCCGACGTAGGCTTTCCGACGTGGCGGCCACGACCATCGACCTCAACGCCGATCTCGGCGAGGGCTTCGGGGTGTGGCAACTCGGCGACGACGACGCCATGCTCGACCTGGTCACCAGCGCCAACGTCGCATGCGGATTCCATGCCGGCGACCCCGCCGGGCTGGCCCGGGTCTGCCGTTCGGCCGCCGAACGGGGCGTACGCATCGGCGCTCAGGTGGGCTACCGGGATCTGGCCGGATTCGGGCGGCGGTTCCTGGACGTCG
Source organism: Mycobacterium sp. (assembly GCA_023264755.1). GTDB lineage: Bacteria > Actinomycetota > Actinomycetes > Mycobacteriales > Mycobacteriaceae > Mycobacterium. Next base: position 1,612 of record JAHFVB010000500.1, read on the forward strand.
ACGCCGAGGACCTGTTCGCCGACGTCGTCTACCAGATCGGCGCCCTGCAGGCGCTCGCGCATGCCGTCGGCAGCTCCGTCACCTACGTCAAACCCCATGGCGCGCTGTACAACACGATCGTCGCCGATGCCGGTCAGGCGATGGCCGTCGCCGAGGCGGTCCACGCCGTGGATCCCAGCCTGCCCGTACTCGGACTGGCCGGCTCGGAGTTCTTTGCAGCGGCCGACCGACTCGGCCTGCGCACGGTACCCGAGGCGTTCGCCGACCGCGCCTATCGCGCCGATGGGCAACTGGTCGCACGCCGCGAACCCGGCTCCGTGCTGCACGACGTCGACCACATCGCCGACCGCGTGGTGGCGATGATCCGCACCGGCCTGGTTGCCGCGGTGGACGGCACCAGCATTCCCATCGGTGCGGAATCGGTTTGTGTACACGGTGATTCACCGGGTGCGACGTTGATCGCCAGCACGTTGCGGGCCCGGCTACGAGCCGAGGGCATCGAATTGGCGGCGTTCACCTGATGCGCGTGAAACTCGGGCGACCGAGCCTCGACCACTACGTGGACTTCTTCGACGTGCCGCCGGCCGCCGCAGAAGCCCCGTTGACCGTGACGTGGGCCGGGGTCACCACGCTGCTGATCGACGACGGCGACTCCGCGCTGATGACCGACGGGTTCTTCTCCCGGCCCAGCCTCGTCGCGGTCGGGACCTGCCGGCTGGCGCCGTCCGAACCCCGCATCGACGGGTGCCTGACCCGGCTGGGCGTCACCTCGTTGGACGCGGTGCTACCCGTGCACACCCACTTCGACCACGCCATGGACTCGGCCGTGGTCGCCGAACGCACCGGCGCCAAGCTGGTCGGCGGCAGCTCGGTCGCCCAACTCGGCCGCGGCCGGGGCCTGGCCGAGGACGCGCTGGTCACCGTCACCGCCGGTCAGCCAATCACGTTGGGCGCCAATGCAAAATGGGCCGTTGCCCTCATCGTCGGCGAGCACTGCCCGCCGGACCGCTTCCCCGGCAAGATCACCGCTCCGGTCGTCCCGCCGGTCAGGGCGTCGGCGTATCGGTGCGGCGAGGCCTGGTCGACGTTGATCCACCACGTGCCGACCGACCGACGGCTACTGGTCGTCGGCAGCGCCGGCTACCTACCTGGGGCGTTGCGCGGGCACCGCGCCGACGTGGTCTACCTCGGCATCGGCCAGCTTGGGTTGCAGCCCGAGCGCTACCTCGTCGACTACTGGACCGAGACGGTGCGGACCGTCGAGGCGCGGCGCGTCGTGCTGATCCACTGGGACGACTTCTTCCGTCCCCTGCACGAACCCCTGCGCGCACTGCCCTACGCGGGCGACGACCTGGACGTGTCGATGCGGGTGCTGACCCGGCTGGCTCGTGAAGACGGCGTTCCGCTGCACCTGCCGACACCATGGGAGCGCACCGACCCGTGGAACTGACGCTGGCGCTTGCCGCGCTGGCCGTCACCCTCGCCTTCGCGATGGTGCGGCCGAGAGGCTGGCCCGAAGCCGTGGTCGCGGTGCCCGCCGCCGCACTGTTGATCGCCACCGGGGTGGTGTCGGTCCACGACGCCATGGCCGAGGTGAAGGAACTGCTACCCGTCGTCGGGTTCCTGGCGGCGGTGCTGGTGTTGGCGAAGCTGTGCGACGACGAGGGGCTGTTCCACGCCGCCGGAGTGGCGATGGCCCGGCGCAGCAACGGCCAACCGAAGCGCTTCTTCGGCACCGTGTTCCTCATCGCCGCCACCACCACGGCCGTGCTCAGCCTGGACGCCACCGTCGTGCTGCTGACCCCCGTCGTCCTGGCGACCGCACGCACGCTCGGCAGCTCCTCGCGCCCGCACGCCTACGCCACCGCGCACCTGTCCAACTCCGCCTCGCTGCTGCTGCCGGTGTCCAACCTGACCAACCTGCTGGCGTTCTCCGCGGCAGGGCTGACGTTCCTGCACTTCAGCGCCGTGATGGCGCTGCCGTGGGTGCTTGCCATCGCGGCGGAGTACCTGCTGCTTCGGCTCTTCTTCCGCCGCGAGCTGGCGGAAACTCCAGAAGCCAAGCCGGCCGCACCCGCAGCGGAGCTACCGATCTTCGTGCTCGTGGTGCTCGGGCTGACGTTGGTCGGATTCGCGGTGACGTCACTGTTCGGGGCGTCCCCGGCCTGGGCGGCGCTGGTCGGCGCCATCGTGCTCGGCGCCTGGGGGGTGGCCCGCCGTCGCAGCACATTGACCGGGATCGCCGTCGCCGCCAACGCCCCGTTCTGTGCGTTCGTGTTGTGCCTCGGCGTG
>JAHFVB010000501.1 GCA_023264755.1 Mycobacterium sp.
ACCAGGCCGCCACCGTAGCCAGCGCCGCGCAGATCGTTGCCTCGATGGGGCTCAAGGGCTTTCACTAACTGTGCCCCGCGATGCTCAATCGCCGGATCGAAGGCCAGCGCACAAGGACGTACGCCGAGATCTACGAGTGGCTGATGCCCGGCGAGCTCCTCGACGGTCCACCGCAATCGTGGCTGTCCGACTGGATTGAGGCGTCCGCAGAGGAGTTCCGTTGACCGGCCTCTTGGCGTTCAACGCGGGACGTCGACGGCCTCGGAAGCGCTGACGGGCGGCTCCTTGCGCGCCCGCACGTGATACATGGCGAGGTCCTCGGGCACACCGGAGATCCTGGGCGCGAACAGCTGTTTGCGGATGCGTTTGACCGACACGTTCAGCGCGTCGAAGTCCTCGACGGTGATGTGGTCGAGCGTGGTCTGCGAGACGACGAGCCCGCCCTTGACGGCGCGATCCATGACGCGGGCGGCGATGTTGACGTCGACGCCCACCCAGTCCGAGCCGATGCGCTGCGGACGACCGGTATGGACACCCACTCGCATCTGCGGCGTGTACCCGCCCACCTCGACGGTGCGCACCGCATCCAGTGCCGCGAGCACCGCTCGTAGCGCGGTCGCCGCATCGGAGAACACCGCCATGGCGCCGTCGCCCATGCGTTTGACGATGTGCCCTCCGGCCGCCAGCAACGGCGGCTCGGTCACCTGCGCCACGCGCCGCAGCAGGGCCAACGTGGCGTCGTCGCCCGCGCGCAGGGACCAGTCGGAGAAGCCGACGAGATCCGTGAAGACCAGCGTCACCTCGTCGTTGGCCGAGCGCCCGGAGACCCGCTCGGTCAGGGCCTGCCAGACCTGAAGACCGGCCAGGCTCACCTCCTTGGAGGCGGCCCCGCGATCCAGCAGCCGGTCCGCGGCGCGGGCAGCGGCCCGCGGTCCGCCGACGCCATCGGCGGACAGGGGGTCCCCGAAGTCCGGGTCGCCGGGCAGTGCGCGGCGAGCGCGTTTGATGAAGGCGATGACGGCGGGACTGTGGTTGGTGCTCTTGAACCAGCCCAGCGGCCCACCGAAGCTCGAGCCGGCGTCATTCGACCCGGCGGGCGTCGCCCCCGGATCGCTCTGCTCCTGCCCGCCGATTCGTTCCTCGAACGATTCGACATCCACAGCGCCACCCTAGGTGGCCATTCGAATCGGCGGCAACGACGCGGCCGCCGTCGCGTGCCGGGTCCGCCGCATCGGTGCTGATGGGGAGATCTTGATCGGGCCGCGCTAGAGATTGCTCACACCGATCGGCGATCCGGGGCCGCCGTCACAACGGCGGCCGCCGCTGCCCTACCAGCGGCCGGGCGATCGGATGGATCCCGAAATCAGTGCAGGTCACGCGGGTGTGGAGCGTGAGTGCAGGCTCGGTAACGAAGCTCCGGCGCGCCGTGGGCACGCCCTGGACAACGCCCGTTGTCAAGCCTATGGTGACCGAACACCCACGGGTTTGGCACGCAGCGAGGACACCATGACCGGGAGCTCGAGCTCGAAGACGACCGCAAAACCTGCGCCTCGACCGACGCGGGGTGAGGCCGAAGCCCCCGCCGACCCGCTCGGCCCCGATTCACTGACGTGGAAGTACTTCGGCGATCTGCGCACGGGCCTGCTGGGGGTCTGGATCGGCGCGATCCAAAACATGTACCCCGAACTCGGCGCCGGTGTGGAAGACCATTCGATCCTGCTTCAAGAACCGCTCCAACGGGTCGCACGGTCGGTGTTCCCCATCATGGGCGTGGTCTACGACGGAGCTCGGGCCCCCCAAACGGGTGCTCAGATCAGGGGCTATCACGAGACCATCAAGGGCGTCGACGCGGCGGGGCGGCGCTACCACGCATTGCACCCCGAGACGTTCTACTGGGCCCACGCCACCTTCTTCATGCTGATCATCAAGACGGCCGAGTACTTCTGCGGCGGCCTCACCGAGGCCGAGAAGCGCCAGCTGTTCGACGAGCACGTCCAGTGGTACCGGATGTACGGCATGAGCATGCGTCCGGTGCCGAAGACCTGGGAGGACTTCTGCGAGTACTGGGACCGCAAGTGCTGCGAGGAACTCGAACTCAACCAAGCGACGCTGGACATCTTCTCGATCCGCATCCCCAAGCCCTGGTTCGTGCTGGTGCCCACGCCCGTCTGGGACGGGTTGTTCAAGCCGATGGTCGGTGCGCAGCGTTGGCTCGCGGCGGGCCTGTTCGAACCCGCCGTTCGGGAGAAGGCCGGCATGCGCTGGACACCCGGGGACGAGGTGATCCTGAGGTTGTTCGGCAAGTTCGTGGAATTGGCCTTCCTGGCCGTACCCGACGAGATCCGGCTGCACCCCCGCGCGCTGGCCGCCTACAAGCGGGCGGCCGGCCGAATACCTCCCGATGCGCCGCTCGTGGAAGCGCCGGCCTTCACGGCTCCGCCCCGCGAGCGCTGGGAGCTCCCCATGCATTACGTGCCCCGGCCCAAGTCCTTGGTCGAGCGTGCTGGTTCACTCGTCCACACCACGTTTTCACTAGCCAACCTGCGTCCCGCGCGCGGTCGATCGAAGCCCGGAAAGGCTGCCTGAATACATGCTCGAATGGTCTGACGTCGATCTTGCCGTGCGCGACGCTGTCCGCGCCTTCGTGGACAAGGAGATCCGTCCGCACGTCGACGAACTCGAGAGCGGCGACTTGTCGCCGTATCCCATCGTGCGAAAGTTGTTCTCGTCGTTCGGCATCGACACCATGGCCAAGGAGTCGCTGGAGCGGCGGCTGTCCAAGATGCGCGCGGGCACCGAGGCGTCCGGCTCCCGGTCGGGCGGAATGTTCGGCGGCGGCAGCGAACAGGCCGGCATGGGCTTCATGGTGGTCAGCGAACTGTGCCGGGTCAGCATGGGCTTGGTCACGGGGATGGGGGTCAGCCTCGGGCTGACCGTGCCGACCATCGCCTCCCGCGGCACGCTGGCCCAGCAGGAGCGCTGGCTACCCGGATTGGTGACCTACGAGAAGGTCGGCGCGTGGGCCATCACGGAGCCGGATTCGGGGTCGGACGCCTTCGGTGGCATGAAGTCCTACGTGGTGCGCGACGGCGACGACTACCTGCTCAACGGACAGAAGACGTTCATCACCAACGGCCCCGACGCAGACGTGGTCGTCGTCTACGCCAAGCTGGACGAGGGCGATCCGAACGTCGACAAACGCAACCGCAAGGTCTTGACGTTCGTGCTCGACCGCGGAATGGAAGGCTTCGTTCAGTCGAAGCCGTTCCGCAAGATGGGCATTCACAGTTCGCGCACGGGTGAGTTGTTCTTCGACAACGTGCGCCTCGGCCGGGACCGGCTGCTCGGCGAGACCGAGGACAACGGAGCGGGTGACGGGCGCGACAGCGCGCGGTCGAATTTCTCCGCTGAACGGATCGGCGTCGTGTCGATGGCACTCGGCGTCATCGAAGAGTGTCTGCGGCTGTGCACCGACTACGCCAAGTCACGCACCCTGTGGGGGCAGGAGATCGGCCAGTTCCAGCTCATCCAACTCAAGTTGGCGAGCATGGAGGTGGCTCGGATGAACGTCCGCAACATGCTCTTTCGGGTCATCGAGGCGGCTCAGCACGGCACGCAGCTCTCGCTGGCGGAGGCCTCGGCGATGAAGTGGTACAGCTCGCAGGCGGCCACCGACGTGGCAATGGAAGCCGTGCAGATCTTCGGCGGAAACGGCTACATGACCGAATACCGTGTGGAACAACTGGCCAGGGACGCCAAGTCGCTGATGATCTACGCCGGTAGCAACGAGGTTCAGATCACCCACGTGGCAAGGGGTTTGCTCAGCGACGCCGACCGCGCCGCGCGCTAGTCGGGCCGCTGGGCCTGCGAGCTCTGATAGAGGCAGATGGCTGCGGCG
>JAHFVB010000502.1 GCA_023264755.1 Mycobacterium sp.
ACCCGGCGCCGCTGCTCGAACTGGACGTGCAGAACGAGGAGCACCTGGCCACCCTGGCCGACCGCGTCACCGAGGTGATCGGCGAGGGCAACAAGCTCGACGGCGTGGTGCACTCCATCGGCTTCATGCCGCAGACCGGCATGGGCATCAACCCGTTCTTCGACGCCCCCTACGCCGACGTGGCCAAGGGCATTCACATCTCCGCCTACTCGTACGCCTCCCTGGCCAAGGCCACGCTGCCGATCATGAATCGCGGCGGCGGCATCGTCGGAATGGACTTCGATCCGACCCGCGCCATGCCGGCCTACAACTGGATGACGGTGGCCAAGAGCGCACTGGAGTCGGTCAACCGCTTCGTCGCCCGCGAGGCGGGTCCGTACGGCGTGCGGTCCAACCTGGTGGCCGCAGGGCCGATCCGGACGTTGGCGATGAGCGCCATCGTCGGTGGCGCCCTCGGTGCCGAAGCCGGCGACCAGATGAAGCTGCTCGAAGAGGGCTGGGATCAGCGCGCGCCCATCGGCTGGAACATGAAGGATCCCACCCCGGTGGCAAAGACCGTGTGCGCCTTGATCTCCGATTGGCTGCCCGCCACCACGGGCACCATCGTCTACGCCGACGGCGGCGCCAGCACCCAGTTGCTCTGAGCCGTGTGAGTTCCGTGGACTTCGACGCCGTTCTGCTGCTCTCATTCGGCGGGCCGGAAGGCCCCGAGCAGGTCCGCCCGTTCCTGGAGAACGTCACCCGCGGGCGCAACGTACCGCCGGAGCGGCTCGACGACGTGGCGCAGCACTACCTCCACTTCGGTGGGGTGTCGCCGATCAACGGGATCAACCGGGCGTTGATCGAGCAGTTGCGGCTCGAGTTGGACCGCCGCGGCACCCCGCTTCCGGTCTACTTCGGCAATCGCAACTGGGATCCTTTCGTCGAGGACACCGTCGCCACGATGCGTGACGACGGGATCCGGCGTGCCGCTGTCTTCGTGACGTCGGCCTGGGGTGGCTACTCCGGATGCACGCAGTACAACGAGGACGTGGCGCGGGCCCGTGCGGCAGCCGGGGAGGGCGCACCCGAGCTGGTGAAGCTGCGCCACTACTTCGACCACCCGCTGCTCGTCGAGATGTTCGCCGACGGCATCACGGCCGCCCGGGCGTCGCTACCCGACGAGCTGCGCGACGACGCCAGGATGGTGTTCACCGCCCACTCGGTGCCGATCGCCGCCGACGAGCGCCAGGGCCCGGGGCTCTACAGCCGCCAGGTGGCCTACGTGAGTCGGCTCGTCGCCGACGCGGTGGGGTGCACCGACTACGACCAGGTGTGGCAGTCGCGGTCCGGCCCGCCACAGGTCCCGTGGCTGGAACCCGATGTCGGCGACCACCTTTCAGCGCTCGCCGACGCGGGAACCAAGGCCGTCGTGGTGTGCCCGATCGGCTTCGTCGCCGACCACATCGAAGTGGTCTGGGATCTGGACAACGAGCTGCGCGAGCAGGCCGAGGCGGCCGGTATCGCACTGGCGCGCTCGACGACGCCCAACGCGGATCCGCGCTACGCCAGGCTGGTCGTCGACCTCATCGAGGAACTACGCGACGGCGCGCCGGAAGCCAGGGTGAAGGGTCGGGACCCGGTCCCCGGGTGCGGATACGACGTCGACGGCACGCCGTGCTCGGCGTCGCCGCGGTGTGTGGCTACCTTTGCCACGCCGAGTGCAGGATCGCGTTGACCGCTGCCAGGCGCGCCGAACGGACGACGCCCACCAACGGCCGCAACGCCTCGTTGGCCGTCTGAACCTCCGAGGACGACTGCAGGCCGATGGGCATCAGGCCCGAGCTCACCGCGATGATCGCGTCGACGTGCGCAGCGTTCTCCAGTACGCGCACCGCACGTTCCGGGGCGTGGTCGGGGGTGCGGTGCAACCGGCTGGAATCCAGAATCTGCTCGACCATGCCGCGCGGGTCGGCGAGATCGGCGCCCGTGGCGCCGGCCCGCAGCGTGCCCAGCGCGTCGGCGGCCGAGCGGACCGCCGCGCGCAGTTCGTACTCCGTCTGTCCGAGGTCCAGGTGATCGGCGACGGGCCTGCTGGGTAGCGAGTAGACCGTCCAGGACAGCGCGTGGGGTTCGGGGTCGTAGTCCTCGTCCTCCTCGTCGTCGGCGTAGACGAAGTCGGGAACCAGTCCGATGGCGGTGGACGTGCCGCGGGTGACGATGATCGCCTCACCGGCGCTGATGGCGTCGGTCTGGAACTGGGTGCCGGCGGCTAGTCCGCGGACGTCGCCCGGGACCGGCAGCACCACCGACATGGCCGGGGCGCCGGCTGCGGGTCCGGCCGCCGTGCGCATCGTCTGAAGTAGGGAAACCGCGCCGGCGTCGGTGAGATCCGGCCACGGTAGGCCCGTGCCGTCCGCCGCGGCCGAATCGTAGGCCGTAGCGGAATGCCTTGGCGCCCAAAGTGACAACGCATCCAGCACGTCGTCGGGCGCGGCGACGCCGGCGAGCCAGGCATTGGCCCACACCGAGAGGGAAACGCTAGGGCACCACATGATGCTCGCAGTGTAATAGTTACGCACTCGTCGGGTCGGCTACGCGATAAGGTGAGTTCATGGCGGCCTGGATCTGGCTCATCGCAGCGTTGGCGCTGGCGGGTGCGGAGGCGCTGACCGGCGATCTGTTCCTGCTGATGCTCAGCGGTGGTGCCGTGGCCTCGGCCGGTGCGCACCTCGCGTTCGATTCGTTTCTGGTCGACGGCATCGTGTTCCTGGTGGTGGCGGCGCTGCTCCTGCTGCTGGTCCGCCCGGCGCTGCGGAAGCGTTTCGCCCATGGCGCCGGACTGCCCGAGCCGATGAAGGCCCTGGAGGGCAAGAGCGCGTTGGTGCTGGACCGGGTGGCGCGTCACGAAGGTCAGGTGAAGCTCGACGGCGGGGTCTGGACGGCGCGGCCGCTGGACGACAACGATGTGTACGAACCGGGCGAGCACGTGACCGTCATGCGCATCGACGGGGCCACCGCAGTCGTTTTCAAGAGTGTCTGAGCCGGTCGTCCGGTTCGGCTAGGGGGAGGAGACCCATAGATGGATGCAGGTGCCGTCGTCGTTCTGATATTCGTGTTGGCCTTGGTGCTGTTCGCGATCATCGTCGTCGCCAAGTCGGTCAAGGTGATACCGCAGGCCGAGGCCGCAGTGATCGAACGGCTGGGCCGCTACAGCAAGACCGTCTCCGGACAGTTGACGTTGCTGCTGCCGTTCGTCGACAAGATCCGGGCCAGAGTCGACCTGCGCGAGCGCGTGGTGTCGTTCCCGCCGCAGCCCGTGATCACCGAGGACAACCTGACGGTCAACATCGACACCGTCGTCTACTTCCAGGTGACCAACCCGCAGGCCGCGGTCTACCAGATCAGCAACTACATCGTTGGCGTGGAGCAGTTGACCACCACGACGCTGCGCAACGTGGTCGGCGGCATGACGCTGGAGCAGGCGCTGACCTCCCGTGACCAGATCAACGGGCAGCTGCGTGGGGTGCTCGACGAAGCCACCGGCCGCTGGGGGTTGCGCGTGGCCCGCGTCGAACTCCGCAGCATCGATCCGCCGCCGTCCATCCAGGACTCGATGGAGAAGCAGATGCGGGCCGACCGCGAGAAGCGGGCCATGATCCTGACGGCCGAGGGCAACCGGGAAGCGTCGATCAAGCAGGCGGAGGGTCAGAAGCAGGCGCAGATCCTGGCGGCCGAGGGTGCCAAGCAGGCGGCGATCCTGGCGGCCGAGGCCGACCGTCAGTCCCGCATGCTGCGCGCCCAGGGTGAGCGCGCCGCGTCGTACCTGCAGGCGCAGGGGCAGGCGAAGGCCATCGAGAAGACCTTCGCGGCCATCAAGGCGGGT
>JAHFVB010000503.1 GCA_023264755.1 Mycobacterium sp.
GTATTCGCGTTCGACTGTCAGGAACGCCTTCTCGTACGCCACTGGCAGCTCGGCGCCGCCCCATTCTGCGGGGCCGGTAATCCAGCCGTAACCGGCGTCGAACGCAGCGCGCTGGTATTCGACGGCAGCCGAGAGCTCGTCGTCCGTCGATCCGGAGAACAGGGCGTAGCGCGACTTCATCGCCTTCGCGCGCTGCTCGTTCTGGTCGGCGCACACGCCGTCCAAGAACTTTCGCGCCCCGCTGACGAACTCGTCGATCGTCGGGCTAACCGCCATGTCACCACCGTCTATGAATTAGTCGTGTCATAGACTTTATAACAGTGGACTATCTAGTTATCAACTAGCTGTAGGAGTGAGCATGACCGGCCCGGTACGACTCGCTCACAGAGCCGCGAGCAGCTCCCGGTAGATCACCCTCGCCACGGCGTCATGCGGATGCTCCACCAGGTGGTCGGCGAGCCGCGTTAACGTTCCAATCGCTAAGAAGCCCAAGGCTTCCCAGTGCTGCTGATAAGCGTCGAAGCTCTCGACCTCCGGCGCCTCCGGAAGGTCGTCCAACGTCCACGCGGCGGCTGCCCTGAGCCGCAGCACCAAGGTCGACGCCCGGGCCTTGAGCGTGAATGCGGAATCGTCCCAGTCGACCTGTGCCAGTACCGCCCGGATTTCGTCCAACCGTGACCGGGCATGGTCGTCGGTCAGTCCGGGGGCGATGGTGTCGGCTAGGATCGCGCGAATCCCCGCGATGAGCTCCGACGGCTTCGGCCTCATCGGTCGGCCCCCGTCAGGAGCCCGGTTTCCCGCAGGGCCGCGGCGATCACCCCGTCGGCTGGCGCCGCGGGCCGGTCCGTGGCCCCCTCCACGAACGCCCTGACTCCGGTCAAGGCGATGACGGCCAGCCGGAACACCGACATGACCTGCCAGAAGTGTAGTCGGGCGGGCTCGACCTCCACGCCCGTCACCTCACTCCACCGCTGCAGGAAGTCCCGCTGCTCCCATCGGCCGGGGAGGAAGTGCTCCCGCCGATAGATCGAACAGGTATACCAGCCCAGATCGTCGTGAGAATCCCCGAGCCGGGCCAATTCCCAATCGAGCAGGGCGGTTACGCGGCCCCCTTCAACCAGCACGTTGGCCGGCCGGAAGTCGCCGTGCACCAGCGTGATTCGCGACGGCGGGGGCGGTAGGTGCTGACGCAGCCAGATGATGGTGGCGCGCAGTGCCGGATGCGGCTCCAACTCCACCGCGTCCAGTTCGCCCACCCACTGCTGCAGCGCATCGGCTGCGGGCTCGGCGCCGGGGTCCGGCAAGACGTCGGTGAGCCCGAGTTCAGTCACGTCCAGCGCGTGAACCTCGGCCAGCAGTTGCGGCAGCGACTTGGCCAGCGCCAACCTGGCGTCCTCACCCAGTCGCAACGGATCCTTCTCCCGAAGCACCCCGCGGTCCGCGCGGCCGGCCAACCGGTCGACGATCATCGCTCGGCGTCCGAGCCGGGTGCCGTCGTCGAGCGCGTGCACCCCCGCCACCGGAAGTCCCGTCGCGCCGAGTGCTTGCAACAGTGCGTATTCGACGTCACGCGCGGTGTCGACGACGCCCCGTTCGGGCTCGCGACGCATGAGCAGCGGGCGCACGATCGGACCGTCAGGCGTGTCGACTTCGGCGTCGAAGGCCCAGTTCTCCTGTGAGCTGCCCCCACCGAGCCGACGCGGTTCGGTGACCCTGCGGACGCCCAGCGGGGACAGGAGTTCCAGCAAGTCGTCGGTGAGTTCGGTCATGGTCGAGGTAGTCGGGGCGGCGGAAGGGCTTCCTGGTACTTGCCGTAACCCGGTAGCACCATGTACTCGACGATGCCGTAACCGCGCTGCCCCTGGTGGCGAACTTCGACCAGATGATCGGAGCCCGCCTTGGCGTACCGATAGAAGTTCGTCCCGTCGGCCAAGTCCCATTCGTCGTGCTCGGCGGTCAGCTCGCCCCGCCACTGGCCCTGCTTCCAATCGTTCCAGCCCTCGTAACCACCACCGCGCAGGTGCGCCCGGCCGGTCAGCGCCGTGAGCTCGAAGTCCATTCGGTCACCACCGTGTAGCAGCAGCGAGATCGCTCCTCCGACGAGAGTCGGTGCGGCAGCGCCCTTTTCCCACTCCAATTCGTGGTCGACGCCGACGATCAGCGGCATCTGGCGAGCCGCTCCCGGCCGGCCCGCGATACCGGCCGATAGATGTACGGGTCGGCCCGGCTCGGATTCCTGCAGATAGACGTGGACGCCGAACTCCGGTAGCTGAAGTGGGGCGAACAACAACATCTTCCAATCGGGGCGTTCCCCCGGCGGCTGGCCCGGGGCCCGCGGCAAAGGCCTAGTCCCCCAGGAGTGATCCCGCTCGGACCACCACGTCTGAGGCGTCACCGTCAAGACGGTGCCGTCCGGGGTCCGAATTTCACCCGACGCGCGCCCGTGTTGGACGTAACGAATGGCGTCGTAGGTGGTGCGAGCACGACTGACCTGGAAGAACTTGCCCTCCAGAATGGGCTCGAACGTGGCGGTGAACGTCAGCTCGAAGGCCAGCCCGGACTCGTTGTCGTCCAACGTGAAGCGAAGGGCACGCAGCGGCTCGAGTACGTCGCAGGCCAGCGGGCCCACCCGCATGTCGTGCGAGTCGGGCAACAGCGTGCGAGACAGGCGGAGGTTGGTCTGCCGCCCCGCCCGCGAGAAGCAGACGAAGCCTTCCATGACGTCCTGGTTCGGATACCTACCCAAGCCGAGCGTCAGTACGGTGTCACCGCTCGCGGTGTCCTGGAAGCTGACCCAGTAACGCTCTCGCCACGCGGGATCACTAGTGGCCACCATCGCATGCGGTAGCGCGGTCTGGTGGGTGAAGTATTCGTCGGCACCGCTGAGTTGCATCCTGGTCATCCGCTCTGCTCTGCGCCGAGAAAGGCCGCCCTGATGGCCTTCTTGTTCAGCTTCTCCCCGGCCAACGTGGGTAGCGGTGCGTCGCCGAGCTGCCACCGGGTCGGCACTTCGAAGTAGGCCAGCCCCCCGGCGCAATGCTTGGTCAACTCGGCCACGTCCACGGAGTGTGTCGCGCGGTAGGTGACCGCTGCTGCCAGCTCCTCCCCGAGGTCGTCGTGCGGCACTCCGAAGACCGCCGCTTCAAGCACTGCCGGGTGCTCGAGCAGTCGCCGTTCGACGTGCGCGCAGGCGATGTTCTCACCGCCGCGGATCACGATGTCCTTGCTGCGGCCGTCGAGGTAGAGGTAGCCGTCGTCGTCGACATGACCCAGGTCGCCGGTGTGCAGCCACCCATCGGGGTCGACGGATCCGTCGTCGATGCCGAGGTAGCCCAACATGACCGTTGGCGACCGGACCAGGACCTCACCAGATCCCGTTTGGTCGGGATCGGCGATGCGAAGCTCCACCACCGGATAGGGCTTACCCACCGTTCCCGGACGTGCGCTCAGGTCGGCGTTGCCTGCGACGGTCATGAAGCCGCCGGTCTCGGTCATGCCCCAGGTATTGGCCAGTCCTCGCTTCTGGAGTTGCGGCAGCTTGGCCACCATCCGATCCAGTAACGCCTGCGGCAGCGGCGCTCCGCCCAGGGGGAACGACTGCAGGCTGCTCAGCTCGTAGGAGTCGAAGTCTGGGTGTTCCAGGATGCGAATCGCCATCGTCGGCACCCCGCCCCAGGTACGCACGCGTTCGGTCTCGATGAGTTGGAGGATCTCGCCCGCGTCGAACCGGCCCCTCGTCATCACGAGCCGGCCGCCGGTGATCAGATTGACGAGCAGGTTGGACACGCCGCCGATGTGGAATAGCGGGGTGCACAGGAGTTGGACGGACTGCGGTGCCTGCGGATCGAGATTCTGAGGCAGCCT
>JAHFVB010000103.1:0-3566 GCA_023264755.1 Mycobacterium sp.
AACGTTCGATGAGCCTGCCGAACAATCCGTGCCCGAGGTGGTGCCGGAAGCGTTCGAGCCCGGCGAGCTCGACCGCGCGCTCGTAGACCCACACCCACTGCGCGAGCTGCTCCAACCCGGTGGCCCGCAGCCCGAGGAACGAGGCCTGGTCCAGATAGGTGAGCAGGTTGTCGGCCGGCCCAGCGGCTTGTCGAGGCACGGCTCAGTTCGCCAGGACCCCGAGCGCGGCGTAGACCTCGTTGCTCAGGGCCACGCTGCGGGGGTCGGCGTTGGCCTGGGTCGCGTCGAATTGGTTCATGATGTAACAGAATCCGATGCGGTGCTCGAGGTCGACGAAACCGTACGAGCCGCCCGAGCCGCCGTGGCCGAAGCTGTTCGGGTTGGGTCCGTTGACGCTGCGCTGGTTGAGCATGTAGCCCACGCCCCACCCGTGGTCGGCGACGCGAGGTCCCAGGCACAGGTCGGGCTCCAGTCCGCCCTGACACACGCGGACGCGCTCCATCAGTTCGCGGCTGAGCAGCTTTTCCTCGGCAAGGGCGTTGTAGAAGGTCGCCAGCCCAAGCGCACTCACGTGTCCGTTGGTGCCGGGGAATTCGGCGGAGCGCCACTTGTCGATGGCATTGCGACCCAACTCGTCGTCGGGGACGAAATCGGCCGTGACGGATGCTGCGGTCAGCGGGTGATCGGACAGCGCCGCGGCAGCGCGCGGTACGCCGGAGAAGATGTCGCTGACGTACGGCTTGTTGATCATCTCGGCGCACCGGTGGTGCTCGGCTGGGGGCAGACCGATGTGCACGTCGACGCCGAGGGGCTCGGCGATCTCGGTGCGCAGGTACTGGCCCAGCGTGCGCCCGGTGACCCGGCGCACCACCTCGCCGAGAATGAACCCGAAACTGACCATGTGATAGCCCTGTGCACTACCGGGTTCCCACCACGGTTGTGCGGCAGCAAGTTTCGCGCAGACCATGTCCCAGTCGAGCGTCTGATCCGGAGTGAGCCGTTCACGCGGCCCGATGACGCCCGAACGATGACTCATCACCATGCCCACGGTGATGGCTTCCTTGCCGGCCTGTCCGAACTCCGGCCAATAGGCGGCCACCGGGGTGTCGAGGTCGAGTTCGCCGCGGTCCACCAGCAGGTGCACGCACGTGCTGGTCAGCCCCTTGGTGCCGGAGTAGATCGAGGCCAGCGTGTCTTCCTGCCACGGTTTGGTGGCGGCCGCATCGGCCCATCCGCCCCAGAGGTTGACGACGAGGTCGCCCTCCACCCAGACCGCTGCAGCTGCTCCGATGTCGTTGTGCTCGCTGAAGTTTCGCTCGAAGGCCGTGCGTACCTTCTCGAAACGGGGCATGCACATACCCTCGATGTTCGCGTTAACGGGGTGCTCCTAGTTGACTCTGACGTGAGGCACTGCAGTGGCCCCGGCTTCAGCGGCGCGACCATACACAGACTGGATTACCTTGAGATAACGAGTAATTGAATCGCGAGCGATCGGATTCTCCGGGAAGGAGATCGTCAAGGTGGTCTCGTGCTCGAAGCGATTCACCCAGATGCAGACCTGATCGGACAGCCTGCTGTCTCCGTAGATGCCGACGTTCAGTCGCTCCCACTCCGCGCTCAGCGGAATGTTGCGCACGTCGATGAAGGACAGCAGGGGAACGTCGCGTTCGGGGCGCTTCAGGCCGAGCTCGGGCGGCGCGAGCTCCAGCACCCGGTCGAAGGGCAGGTGGCCGAGTTCCTTGGCGGAGTCGAACGACTTCTGGGCGGCCCGCGCGACGTCGTCGAAGGATGATTCGTTCAGTGGAACCGTGACCGGTATGAAGCTGGCGAACCAACCCGGCGTCATGTAGTCCTCGGGCGTGCTGCGCGTGTCGTACGGCGTGATTCCGAAGTAGGTTGTGGCGCCGGTCAACTCGCGTTCGGCGAGTGCCGCGCACGCGAATACCCCGCCGCTGAAGCGGGCTCCCGCCCGAACGCAGTTGGCTTCGAATCGTTCGGTCTGTTCGGCATCCAGCAACGGCACGACGACCATCGCCCCGGTGCTGGGCACGGACGGATCGCCAAGTGGGAGTGGGAAGTCCGGCAGCGTCCCGCCGTTGCGCTCGGCGAATTCGACCCATCCACGGTAGGGCGCCGATTCGACCGTCAGCGTGGCCAGCCGCTCACTCTGGCGCAGGCAGTAGTCGGCGTAGCTGCCCGCATCCGGCAGTGGCATCGGGCCGGCGCCGTGGACCAGTGCGGCGTACATCATGTGAATTTCGAGGAAGATCACGCCCGTCGACATGCCATCGGTGAGCAGATGATCGAGGCTCGTATAGAACGTGAAGTGGTCGGCGCGCTGGATGATGCCGAAGCTGAAGCAGCCCCATCCCGTCGGACCGGGGGTCGCCAGGATGTTGGCGCGCAGCTCGGGCAAGGTGAGGCTGCCGTGCTCGGTGGGGACCAGTTCGATGTCGGTCGGATCGCTGATCGTGCGCCGCACGATGTCCTGCTCGCCGTCGAACTCGAACCAGCTGTGATAGGCGTCGTGCCGACGTAGATGGGCCGTGATGGCGGCCGTCATGGCCTCGAGGTCACAGGTGCCCGCGATGTCCCAGGCGCCGATGCAGAGCCGGGCCATGTCGCGGCCCTGTGCCCGGTGAGCGGCGAATCCCCGCAGGTGCTGCGTTTGCTGAAAACTTCCTGTCAGATTGCTGGCGGGCGCGTTGCGTGCTTTTGAGCGAGCCTCGGGGGAGGCGTCCCACGAGGTGACCACGCCTGCGGCGGGCGACCAGTCATGAATGGTTCCCAGCGCAACCATGCAACCAACACCATCCATCTCGGCAGTTCAGGGCTTTGGAGTCGAGGTAGAGCCCCCTCGGGACGCTCCGTATTAACGCACGCACGATGTGTCGAAGGCAACTCGTCGGGGTCGTTGATGAGCGCCGTCGCAGGTTTCCGGGGCTACTTCGGCTAATAAAATTGATTCTGCAGAAAGTTTGCTAGCAGCTCTTCTTTGTTATGACTTGCTAACAACTGGCGTACTGCGTCAGGACACCAGCTCAAGGTCAGCTGGCTTTCTGGGCCGACGTTGGGCCCGAGGGCTAACAAGTAAGCCACCTGGCCGTAGTTGTCTGTACTTTCGCAAACATCTGAGCGGTCCCTGGACGTGTAGCCTGCCTCACGTGTCGAGGCTGACTGGTTTGCGATCGGCACCGACCGGCGGCGTCTTCCAATGGTTCGGCGCCTTCGTCGTGCGTCGTCCGCTCATCGTCATCGGATTCTGGATCATGCTCGCCGCGCTGCTAGCCGTGGTCTTCCCACCGCTGACTCAGATGGCCCGCGAGCGTCCCGTCGACATCCTGCCCGCCGGGGCCCCGGTCAGCGTGACCACGCAACAGATGACGGAGGCGTTTCACGAGTCCGGCTCGCAGAACATCCTGCTCGCGGTCCTGACCGACGACAAGGGCCTGGGGCCAGCCGACGAAGACGTCTATCGCAAGCTCGTCACCACCCTGCGCGCTGACCCGCGCAACGTCGTGATGGTGCAGGACTTCGTCACCACCCCTGCCCTGCGGGACATCTTG
>JAHFVB010000103.1:3576-11137 GCA_023264755.1 Mycobacterium sp.
CCGGGGCCTTGGGTTCACCGCAAGCCTTCGACTCCTATACGCAGGTGGCGCAGACCGTTGCGCAGTCCGTTGCGGGCACCGCGCTGAAGGCTCACCTGACCGGGCCCGCGGGAACCATCGCCGATCTGACGGTCGTCGGCGAGCGCGACGTCAAGATGATCGAACTCGCGACGGCCGTGATGGTGCTCGTCATCTTGCTGATCGTCTATCGAAATGCCGTCACCATGCTGCTGCCACTGGTGACGATCGGGATCAGCCTGGTGACTGCGCAGGGCTTCGTCTCCGGCCTTGCGCAGCTCGGCTTGGGCATCTCCGGTCAGACCATCGCGTTCATGTCCGCCTTGGTCGCAGGAGCGGGGACGGACTACGCCGTATTCCTGATCAGCCGCTACCACGACTACCTCCGGCAGGGGGTCGAGACGGATCAGGCCGTGGTGAAGGCGCTGGTCTCCGTCGGCAAGGTGACGGCGGCCTCCGCGGGCACCGTGGTCGTCACGTTCCTGGGCATGATCTTCACCCGGTTGGGGCTGTTCGCGACGATCGGTCCGGCGCTGGCGGTCTCGGTGGCGGTGGCGTTCGTCGCCGCCGTGACGATGCTGCCTGCCGTCCTCGTGCTGGCGGGTCGACGGGGGTGGGTCGCACCGCGGCGCGAGCTCACGGGCCGGTTTTGGCGGCGCTCGGGAGTCCGCATCGTGCGCCGGCCCAAGCGGCATCTGGTCGTGAGCCTGGTGGTGCTCGTCATCCTGGCCAGCTGCGGACTGTTGGCCCACTACAACTACGACGACCGCAAGAACCTGCCCGCCTCCACCGAGAGCAACCTCGGGTACGCCGCGATCGAACGACACTTCTCGTTGACCGCGACCATTCCGCAGTACCTATTCATCACCTCGCCACACGACCTGCGCACGCCGAAGGCGTTGGCCGACCTCGAACAGATGGCCCAACGCGTCAGCCAACTACCCGGTATCGAGCTGGTCCGGGGGGTCACCCGGCCGACCGGGCAATCGCTGGAACAGGCCAAGCTTTCGTTCCAGGCCGGTGAGGTCGGAAACAAGCTCAACGACGCGTCGCAGCTGATCACCGATCACAACGGTGACCTCAACCTGCTGACCAACGGTGCCAACACCCTGGCCGACAGCCTCAACCAGGTGCGCGGGCAGGTGAGCCAGGCCATGTCGGGAATCCGAGGGCTCGTCGACGCACTCACCCAGTTGCAGAAGCAGTTCGGAGGCGACCAGACGCTCGAGCAGCTCGACACCGCCACCCGGCTGGCGTCGAGCATGCGCGCGTTCGGCGACGCCATCGGCGTGAATCTCGCCAATGCCGGGGACGTGTTCGATTGGGCAGCTCCGGTAGTGACGGCCTTGGACGGCAGCCTGACCTGTTCGGTGGATCCGTCCTGCAGCACCGCCCGTGGGCAGCTGCACCGGCTGGTCGCGGCGCGCAACGACGGGTCCCTCGACCGCGTCGTCGAGCTCGCCCGACAACTGCAGGCGACGCAGGACACGCAGACCCTGGACTCGACCGCGACCACGTTGCGCGCCGCGCTGAACACCGCGAACACTGCGCTCCGGTCCTCTGGGCTGGACGACCCCGGGGCCGTTCAGGAGCGCCTGACCTCGTTGCAACAGGGGGCGAACACCCTCGCCGACGGGAGCACGCGGTTGGCCGCCGGCGTGCAGGTGTTGGTCGACCAGACCAGGCAACTCGGAACGGGCCTGGATACGGCGTCTGCGTTTCTGCTCGGCATGAAGAGCAATGCGTCCGAACCGTCGATGGCCGGCTTCTACATACCCGAGCAGTTCATGAATCAGGACGACATCAAGAAGGCAGCCAGCGCCTTCGTCTCACCCGACGGCCATTCGGTGCGGTACTTGGTGCAAACCAAACTCAGCCCGTTCAGCATCGCGGCGATGGACCAGGTCGAGGACGTCACGAAGACCGCCCGCGGGGCTCAACCGAACACCGAGTTGTCCGACGCCTCCATCTCGATGGGCGGATTCACCGCCACCCTGCGCGACATGCGCGACTACTACGACCACGACATCGGGTTGATCATCGTGATGACGGTGCTCGTCGTGCTGCTGATTCTGATTGCGCTGCTTCGCGCGATCGTCGCGCCGCTGTATCTCATTGGCTCGGTGATGCTTTCGTACCTGTCGGCCGTCGGCATCGGCGTCATCGTCTTCCAGTTCATCCTGGGCCAGGAACTGTCGTGGAGCGTGCCCGGGCTGGCCTTCATCGTGCTCGTCGCGGTGGGGGCGGACTACAACATGCTGTTGATCTCCCGGCTGCGGGAGGAATCTGCCTCGGGCATCCGGACCGGCGTCATCCGCACGGTGGGCTCGACCGGCGGCGTCATCACCTCGGCCGGAGTCATCTTCGCCGCGTCCATGTTCGGGCTGGTGTTCGGCAGTGTCGCGACCATGGTGCAGGCCGGCTTCATCATGGCGGCCGGCCTGATGCTCGACACCTTCCTGGTGCGCACGATTCTGGTGCCCTCGATGGCCGTCCTGGTCGGCAAGGCGAACTGGTGGCCGTCGCGGCCACCGCAGCCGGAGGACCCGGCGCAACGCCCGGCCGCCGCCGGCGACGAGACCGAGCAGCTCGCGCTGTTCTGAGCGGGTTGGCCGTCCTGGTCGACACCTGCCCAGGGGGGCATAGGCTGGGCCACGTGGAACCGGTATACGGAACAGTCATCCAGGCGGCCCGCCTGGTGTGGCGGCTGCAGGGACTCAAGTTCACGGTCACCGGCGTGGAGCACCTGCCCGTCACCGGGGGCGCAGTCATCGCCATCAACCACACCAGTTACTTCGACTTCACCTTCGCCGGGCTGCCCGCCTACCTGCAGCACCGCGGTCGCAAGGTGCGGTTCATGGCCAAGAAGGAAGTCTTCGACTCCCGGGTCAGCGGCCCCATCATGCGCAGCCTGCGCCACATCCCGGTGGACCGCGACAGCGGCGGAGCGTCGTTCGACGAGGCGTGCCAACGGCTCAAGGAGGGCGAGCTGGTCGGGGTCTATCCCGAGGCCACCATCAGCCGAAGCTTCGAGATCAAGGAATTCAAGTCGGGCGCGGCCCGCATGGCCATTGCGGCCGACGTGCCGATCATCCCGCACATCGTGTGGGGCGCACAGCGCATCTGGACCAAGGGGCATCCGCGCCACATGTGGCGGCCCAAGGTGCCGATATCGATCGCGGTGGGCGAACCGATCTACCCGACGCTGCCCCCGGCGGAACTGACGGCGCTGTTGCACTCCCGGATGCAGCATCTGCTGGAGCGCGTGCAGGACGAGTACGGCCCGTACCCGCCCGGCGAGTACTGGGTGCCGCGCCGGCTTGGCGGTGGCGCTCCGTCGCTGGCCGAGGCCAACCAAATGTACCTGGACGAGGCCGCGGAGAAGGCGGCCCGTCGGGCCGCACGCACCGAACCTGGCGAGCCCACGGAGTAAGCGACATGGAACCGGTCTTCCGCATGTTGGAGATCGCGGGCAGGACGGCGGTTAGGGCTACCGGGACCCGGATCACCTACCAAGGGCTGGAACACATTCCCGCTGCGGGTGGGGCGGTGGTGTCCATCAACCACACCGGCTACGTCGACTTCCTCCCGGCGGCTCTGGCGGCGATGTACCGAGGGCGTCGCATGCGGTTCATGATCAAGGCAGAGATGCAGGACGTGAAGGTCGTGGACTTCCTCATCCGGCACTCCAAGACGATTCCGGTGGACCGGCGGGCCGGTGCGGACGCCTACGAGGTGGCGGTGCGGCACCTGCGGGCGGGCGAAATCGTCGGCGTCTACCCGGAAGCCACCATCAGCCGCAGCTTCGAATTGAAGGACTTCAAGTCCGGCGCCGTCCGGATGGCACAGGTCGCCCAGGTGCCGGTCGTGCCGTTGATCGTCTGGGGCGCTCAGCGCATCTGGACCAAGGATCATCCGAAGAATCTGGGCCGCAATAAGATTCCGATCACGGTGGCAGTCGGACCGGGTTTCGAGCCGGTGGATTCGGTGGCGGCGGCCACGGCTGCGCTGCGTGAGCACATGACCGCGTTGTTGCACGACGTCCAGCGCGACTACCCTCATCCAGCCGGGGAATACTGGGTGCCCCACCGGCTCGGCGGTAGCGCGCCGACGATGGAGGAGGCCAGGCTGATCGAGGAAGCCGAGCTCAACGAGCGCCGAAGAGCGGAGCCGAATTAGTGTTACCAGCACTCATCGCTAGCGACGTCGACGGGACCCTGCTCGACGCAGACGAGCGCGTCACGCCGCGGACGCGCGCTGCCGTACACGCCGCAGTCGCCGCCGGAACTCACTTCGTGCTGGCCACCGGTCGGCCGCCGCGCTGGGTGCCGCAGGTCGTCGAAGCGTTGGGGATAGCGCCAATGGCGGTGTGCGCCAACGGTGCAGTGATCTACGACTCGGCCACCGATCGCATCGTCTCGGCGCGGACGCTGTCGGTCGAGGTGCTCGCCGAATTGGCGGAGGTGGCCATGCGGATCATCCCGGGGTCGGGGCTGGCCGTCGAGCGGGTGGGCCGCAGTGCCCACGACGCCGCGACGCCACAGTTCGTCAGCTCGCCCGGCTATGAACATGCGTGGCTCAATCCCGACAACACCGAGGTGTCGTTCGAGGATCTGTTGAGTGCCCCCGCCGTCAAGCTCTTGATTCGCAAGGCCGGGGCGCAGAGTGCGGACATGTTCGACGCCTTGTCCAAACACATTGGGCTGCAAGGCGACATCACCTATTCGACCAACAACGGGCTCATCGAGGTGTTGCCGTTGGGGCTCAGCAAGGCCACCGGGGTGGCGGAGTTGGCACATCCGCTGGGCATCGCGGCCGAGGACGTGGTGGCCTTCGGCGACATGCCCAACGACATCCCGATGCTGGCCTGGGCGGGGCTCGGCGTGGCCATGGGCAACGCGCATCCCGAAGCGATCGCGGCGGCCGACGAGGTCACCACCGCCAACACCGACGACGGCCTGGCCCGCGTCCTGGAACGTTGGTGGCTCTAGCGCTAGGAGCCCTCGAGCCGGGAGTCCGCGGGAGCTACTAGGCGATGCGGGTGAAGCGCTCCAGCTGTACCGGCGCGGGATTGAGCGTCGAGGGCGGCAACTCGAGTGCGATGCCGTCGATGACCCGGGTCACGGTGCCCTTCTCCCGGTCGAAGTTGAGCGTGCCGTGTTGGAAGTTCTGGACGATCCACTGCGGTTCCTGGATCTCACCGCTGGTCGGCAGGCCGAGCGCGCTGCGTTCGAAGCCCAAATTTCCCCACGCCTCGTAGATGGCGCCGGTCACGGGTTCTGCGCCGCTTTCCGGTGACCAGTAGACGGCCCCCCGGTCGAACGTGACGTACCGGACCGACCCTTCACCGGACGCCTCCGGGGACGTCGGCGCGCCCAAGGTGCTGGACTTTGCCCCCATCGCCGCCCACTTGTCGTAGATGGCGCCTCCGCGTAGCGAGTCGGCCAGCTCCTTGGGTCCGAATGGGTCGTTGAAGTGGGCCGCGATGTCACGGAGTTCGGGCATGGCCGCGTAGGCGGCATTGCCGGGACAGTCGGTGATCCCGACGTCGCGGTGGGTGAAGATCGTCGGCAGGTTCGCGACGGCGCCCAGGGGGTAGAACGTGTACTTGGAGCCCGCCGACGTCAACGAGACGCCGCCCCTGGGGTCCACGTGGTCCAGCCCGAGACGCCAGCCGATGAGCCGACCCGTGTTGCGCAGTTGGATCGGGGAGGGCGGGACGGTTTCGAAGTCGCCGATCATGGCGACGCCCCAGGTGTCCTCGTTGAACCCGCCGGTGTGGGAGCCCTCGACGGGCCGGGTGATGCCACCCGCGCGTCCCTCGAAGACCTGTCCGAACTTGTCGACCAGTGCGTTGTAGGCGATGTCGCACCAGCCGAGGGTGCGGGTGTGGTACGCGTAGATCGACCGCACGATCGCGGCCGAATCCTCGGGGGAGTAGTCGTTGCTGCCCGCGGTGTGGTGGACGATCGCGGCGCGAACGCCCTTGTCGTACCTGGTGTCCCCGCACCTGATCGATTCGTCGGCGCCCCATTGGGCCCGGCTGATGATGGCCGGGGGCTGGCCGGGAGCCGAGACCGCCTCAGGTGGTGGCATCTGGTCGCCGACGGGTCCCTCGGGCGGACTGATCAACACCGCGTTGAAGTTCTGCCCAAGGGCGTGCTCGACGTTGGCGGGCACGTAACCGAGCCCGCCCGGCGCGGCGGCGGGGCCCACGGCCGGGGTCCGTGCGGCGTCTGCCGGCCTTCGGATGGAGAGCTGAACGTCGGTGGTGCGGCCGACGAAGACCGGGTCGGTGCCGTTGGTGGGTGCGGAGGGGTTGCCCCCTTCGAGCGTTTCGGCCTCGTACCACGGGCTCCACGAGCCGTCGGCGCGCTTGGCCCGTACGCGTGCTTCGGTGCCGGTCAGATCGCCTGCAGTGAGTGCGACCATCGAGAACGGCGTGTCCTGATGGATGTCGCGGATGGTCTCGCCGCCGCCGATGCCGGTCAGCGGGCGTTCGACGATCAGTGGGGTGGTAGCCAGCCGGTGCGGGTCGTGGGCGTCGGACGGAAGTCCGGACACGGCCCACGGCAACATCACGACCGTCGCCGCGACGGCAGAGAACAGCAGCGGCGCAGGGTGACGAAACGGCACCGCCTGATGTTACGTATGGGACAAGTGTTGCCAGTGTTGCGACACGGGAAACCCCGTGGGCAATACCGACCGGACCCCGACGGGAATCAGACGGGACCCCGACGGGAATCGGACGGGACCCCGACCGGAATCAGGCGGGACCTACAACGGCACCGCAGAGCTCGTCATCGGCTTCTGCGGTGCCGTCTGCAGCAGGACCTAGGGGATCGCGGGGGCCGCGGCGGCCGGTGCCGCAGCTGCGGCCGCCGGTGCCGACTTGATGGCACCCATGATCGCCGGCATGACCATGCCCTTGAGCAGGTCGATGGCTTGTCCGGCGCCCAGCGTCTGAGCCGCGCTGCTCAGATCGCCGAGCAAACCGCCACCCCCGCCGCCACTGCCGAGTCCGCCGAGGCCGCCGGAAGCCGCGCCCAGCGACGGGTCGCCGCCGAGCAGCGGGTACGTCCCGGCCGACGGGTCGAGCCCGACGGGGGACGAGATCGGCACCTCGCCGGGCAGGCCGGCCGGAGTGGTCAGTCCGCCCGCGCCGAGGCCGGCGGGAGTGGTCAGTCCGCCTGCGCCGGGGAGGCCGGCCGGGCTGGTCAGCGCGGGGTTCGTCAGGGCGGGGTTGGTCAGCGAGGTGTCACCCAGCGCGGGGGTCGTCAGACCCGGCGTGGTGGCTCCCGGCGCAGTCAGGCCTGGCGTCGTCAGCCCCGGCGTCGTCAATCCGGGAGACGTGAGTCCCGGAGAGGTCAGTCCCGGGGAGGTCAGGCCGGGGGAGGTCAGGCCGGGGGAGGTCAGGCCGGGCGAGGTCAGGCCGGGGGAGGTCAGGCCGGGGGAGGTCAGCCCCGTCGAGGCCGCGTCGCCGGAACCCGTCAGCAGGCCCGTGGGCATCGGCGGCAGATTGACGCCGAACTGGGACAGTCCC
>JAHFVB010000504.1 GCA_023264755.1 Mycobacterium sp.
TTCATCTCGGAGTACGCCACGATGCATCCGTGGGAGGACTTCGCCGAGTGCTTCGCCCACTACCTGCACATCACCGACACCATCGACACCAGCCGGGAGGCCGGTCTGGTGTTGCAGGCCGATCGGGTGCGCTTCGCCGCGCCGCGCGACGTCGTGCCCTTGGAGTGCTACGACCAGGAGCCCATCGAGCGGCTGCTGTTCGACTGGCACTGGTTGGCGTTGTTGTTCAACCGGGTGAATACGGCGATGGGCAAGAATCCCCTGTATCCGTTCGACCTTCCCCCGGCCGTCGTCGACAAGCTCGGATTCGTCCACCGGGTGATCCGCGAATCCAGCGATTTCGGCGTGATTACGCGCGCTCAGCGCGCCTGAGCACGCCGAAATCGCCCGGGGGCTGGGCGCTACGGGGTGACGATGTCGAAGTTCGGATCGGGCCGGTCAAGCACGCCGATCAGCGCCGCAAGCGCACCCGCATCCCCGTCGACCTCCAGCCCCGGTGACGCCTCGTCGCCGGCGGCGAACATCAACAACCGCGTCTTGTTGGCGAGGGTGACGGTGGCCGTCGCGGTCGCCGGGTCGGCGGGTACCTTGCGGTGCACGAGCACGCCGTTGCGCAGCGTCAGCCGATAGTTGGCGGCCAGGTCGGCGAACGTGATGTCGATGGCCAACTCCAGGTCCCACGCCCGCGGTCCGTTGACGTTGATGGCGAACGTGTCGAACATCTGCTCGGGAGTCAGCTGGCTCATGATCGACGGCGACGCGCTTTGCGTCGGGGTGCCGAAGTTGCCTTCCCGCAGTTCGGTGGCGCCGGACAGGAAGAAGTTGCGCCACACCGCGTTCTCGGCCCCGTAGGCCAGCTGTTCGAGCGTGGCGGCGTACAGCGCCCTGGCCTC
The DNA here is from genome assembly GCA_023264755.1 of Mycobacterium sp. Classification (GTDB taxonomy): domain Bacteria; phylum Actinomycetota; class Actinomycetes; order Mycobacteriales; family Mycobacteriaceae; genus Mycobacterium. The sequence continues at coordinate 894 of JAHFVB010000504.1, forward strand.
GACATGGCCCGAATCGGTGAAGATCGTATGGTCGAGTAGCGTTGCAGCCCAACGGAAGTCGCCGTCGTCGAAGGCCTGCTGTGCGAGCTCCACGACGCGATCCAACCCACCGATGGCCGCTACGTAACGCGGGCCGATCGCCTCCGGCGGATGGACCCACAACCGCCCCGGGTTGCCATCGAACCACCCCATGTAGCGCTGGTAGACGGCCTTGACGTTGTGGCTCACCGACCCGTAGTAGCCGTGGGCGTGCCACGCCCGCTCGAGCGCCGGCGGCATCTGGAACGTCTCGGCGATCTCGATCCCGGTGAAGCCCTGGTTCAACTGGCGCAGCGTCTGGTCGTGCAGGTAGGAGTACAGATCCCTTTGCAGCGACAGGAATTCGACTATCCGCTCCTTACCCCACGTCGGCCAGTGATGGGAGGCGAACACCACGTCGGCTCGGTCGGAGAACGTGTCGATCGCCTCGGTGAGGTAGCCGGCCCAGCCATGCGGGTCACGCACCAGCGCGCCGCGCAGCGTCAGCAGGTTGTGCAGGTTGTGGGTGGCGTTCTCAGCCATGCACAGCGCCCGGAACTTCGGGAAGTAGAAGTGCATCTCGGCCGGCGCCTCGGTGCCGGGAGCCATCTGGAACTCGATCTCGACGCCGTCGACGGTATGGGTCTCGCCGGTCGTGCGGATGTCCACGGTGGGGACGATCAGGGCGACCTCACCCGTCGACCCGACCTGCCCGAGCCCACATCCGACCTGCCCCTGCGGTCCCCGCGCCAACACGGCGCCGTACATGTAGGCGGCCCGCCGCGCCATTGCGGTGCCCGCGTAGACGTTCTCCTGCACGGCGTGATCGGTGAAGTGCTCGGGTGCGATGATCGCCACCCGACCCGCGTCGACGTCGGCCTGGGTGGTCACCCCGAGCACCCCGCCGAAGTGGTCGACGTGGCTGTGCGTGTAGATCACGGCGACCACGGGACGGTCCCCGCGGTGCGTGCGGTAGAGCGCGAGCGCAGCCGCCGCGGTCTCGGTGGAGATCAACGGGTCGATGACGATGACGCCGGTCTCACCCTCGATGAAGCTGATGTTCGACAGGTCGAGGCCGCGGACCTGGTAGATGCCTTCGACGACCTCGTAGAGGCCCTGCTTGGCGCACAGCTGCGACTGTCGCCACAGGCTGGGGTGCACGGAGGTGGGCGCCTCCCCGGCCAGGAATCCATAGGAGTCGTTGTCCCACACCACTCGTCCGTCGGCGGCTGTGACGACGCACGGTTCCAGCGCGCCGATGAACCCACGGTCGGCATCGGCGAAGTCCTGGGTGTCGGATAGCGGCAGCGCGGCGAGTTGGGCGGCGTGGGCCGCCTCGATGACGGCGGTGGGCGGCTTCTGGTCCATGGCCAAGACCTTGCCACCACCGGCCCGAACTCGGAGCGGAACCGACCCGATGTTTACGCCCTGGCCGCCAGCGCTTCGGTGATTGACTGTCGCCATGAACAAGGCGTCCGGCACCAGTTCCATCACCGTGGCCAGCGCTACGGCGATCGGTGTCGGCGGCATGATGGGCGCGGGGCTCTACACCCTGTTGGGGCTCGCGTCGACCACGGCGGGCGTGTGGTTGCCCGCGGCGTTCCTCGTCGGCGGCGCAGTGTCGGTGTTCAGCGTCTACTCCTACGCGAAGCTGGGCGCCACCTTTCCCAGCCGCGGCGGGGCCGCGCAGTTCCTGATCCGCTGCTTCGGGGATGGCGTGATCGCGGGCGGGCTCAACGTCTTTCAGTTCGTGGGCTGGATCATCGCGATGGCGCTCTACTGCGCAGGCTTTGCCGGCTACGTCCGCGCGTTGCTGCCGTGGGAGACTCCCGAGTGGTCGGGCAAGCTCTTCGGAATCGGGCTCGTCGTCGCGGTGGTGTTCGTCAACATGGTGGGCTCCAAACTGGTGGGCCGATCGGAATTGTTCGTGGTGGCAATCGAACTCGCGATCCTGGCGGTCTTCGCGGTGTTCGGGCTGATGAAGTCCGATCCCGGTCGACTGACCCAGGCCGGTGGCCAGCACTGGCTCGGCATCGTCTTCGCCGCGGGCCTGCTCTACGTCACCTACGAGGGTTTCGGCGTGGTGACCAACTCCGCGGCCGACATGGCGGACCCCGCCAAGGAGTTGCCACGCGCGATGTTCGCGGCCCTTGGCATCGTCGTGCTGGTGTACGTCGTGATCAGTTCGATCGTGGTGATGACGCTGAGCTTGGGCGACATGGACGCCAACCAGGGCCACGTGTTGTCCGACGCCGGCGCCGTAGCCCTGGGACACGTCGGCTTCGTCGTGATCGGCATCGCGGCGTTGCTGGCCACCGCGTCGGGGGTCAACGCCACCATGTTCGGCGATGCCAACCTCGGTTTCATGGTCGCGAAGACCGGTGAGCTACCGAGCGATTTCACCCGCGGGGTGTGGCGTGGAGGAAACGTCGGACTGCTCGTCGCCGCCGGGTTGACGGCGTTGTTCGTCGTCTTCTTCCCGCTGGCGGCGGTCGGATCGATGGCCAGCTTGGCCTTCCTCATCGTGTACGGCACGGTCAGCGCGGGGCACTTGCGGGTGTACCGCCAGACCGGGGCCAAGCGCTGGCTGCTGGTGCTCGCGGTGGTGCTCAACGCCGCACTGTTCTTGCTGCTGCTCGGTTACACCGTGCACACCGGGCCGGCCAGCACGTGGATCACGCTGCTGGCCGTGCTGGCGCTGAGCTTCGCCTTCGAGATCGGCTATCGCAAGCGCACCGGCCGCACATTGAAGTTGGAGCCAGCGAGCTGACGGCTACCCCTTCTCGTCGGGTGCTGTTTGTCGGTGTGTGCCCCCAGACATCACAGGGCGTCGTGTCATCAAGTTGCCTCGTGTCAAGATGCGCGCGAAGGGTGATTCGTTGCCTCACGTGAGCGTGCGCGCTTGGTGACTGGAGCGGGGACGCCGGCCGGGGCT
>JAHFVB010000505.1 GCA_023264755.1 Mycobacterium sp.
CTGGCCAAGCTGAGATCGAGGCGATCGCACGCGGTGTCAAGGACGCGGGCGGCGGCTTGATCCAGTTCGTCCCCGACCTGGTCGCCGGAGACTACGGGCCTGCCCTGCAGACGGTGTTCGACGTCGCCGAGGACGTCGGCCTACCCGTGACGTTCACGTTGGCGATCGGCAACGCCGGCGACCCGTTCTTCGAAGACGGGCTCAACATGGTCGAGAAGGCCAATGCGAAGGTCGGCGCGGTCGAGCCGCAGTTCACCGCGCAGGTGTTTCCCCGGCCCATCGGGTTGGTGATCGGCCTCGAACTGTCCGGCAACCCGTTCGTGCTGTACCCGAGCTACCGGGAACTGGCGCACCTTCCGCTGGCCGAACGCGTCGCGGAGCTGCGCAAACCCGAAGTGCGAGCGCGCATTCTGTCGGACCAACCGGCCAGCGACGGTCATCCGCTGATGTTCGCGGTCCAGGCGTGGGACTGGATGTTCCCGCTCGGCGAGCCGCCCAACTACGAACCCGCGCTGTCCGACAGCATCGCTGCCCGGGCTCGGGCCCGCGGCGTGAGTCCACTCGAAGAGGCCTACGACCGCATGCTCGACGACGACGGGCACGCCATGCTGCTCATCACGCTGGCCAACTTCCGGGACGGGTCGCTGGACACGATCGCCAAGTTGATTCGTCGGGACGACGTGGTGCTCGGACTCGGCGACGGCGGAGCCCACTACGGAATGATCTGCGACGCAAGCTTTCCCACCTACATGCTGACGCACTGGGCGCGCGACCGCGCGTCCGGGCGGCTGTCGGTGGCCGAGGCGGTGCGCGAACTGACGACGGCCCCCGCCCGCGTGGCGGGGCTGGCCGACCGCGGTCGCATCGCCGTCGGCTACAAGGCCGACCTGAACGTCATCGACCACGCGGCCGTGCGGTTGCACCGACCCGTCCTCGCTCACGACCTGCCCGGGGGCGGCCGCCGACTCGATCAGAGCGCCGACGGATACGTCGCGACGATCGTCTCGGGTGAGGTCATCGCCGAGCACGGCGTGCCGACTGACGCGCGGCCGGGCAAGTTGATCCGCGGACGTCAGCCCGCGCCCGCCTGACCACATGCGCAAGAGCGGTGCCCGAGCGCTCGATCGCTGCAAGGATGACGCTGCGACGGTGACGTTGACGTAGTTGCCGACGTAGGTCCCGACGTAAATCCCGACGTAAGTGCCACTGTCCCCCTTGTACGAGAGGCGATCGCATGTCCGACGAGCCGGCCGCGGAAATCCCCGCTTACACCAACGCGCCCATCGGCCTTGACGCCACCGGCACGCGCACCGAATTCGACAGCCTCGGCAACGTAGAAGTGCCTGCCGACAAGTACTGGGGTGCCCAGACACAGCGCTCGCTGCAACACTTCTCGATCGGCAACGACCACATGCCCATCGAGGTCTACCGGGCCTACGGGCTGGTGAAGAAGGCCTGCGCGATGGTCAACCAACAAGCGGGCCGACTGCCGGACTGGCGCGCCAAGGCCATCATTGAGGCGGCCGACGAAACGATCGCCGGCCAGCTAGACGACCAGTTCCCGCTGTACGTCTGGCAGACCGGATCGGGCACCCAAAGCAACATGAACGTCAACGAGGTGCTGTCGAACCGGGCCATCCAACTGCTCGGCGGGGCGCTCGGCAGCCAGCAGCCCGTCGGCCCCAACGACCACGTCAACATGGGCCAGAGCAGCAACGACACTTTTCCCACCGCCATGCACGTCGCGGCCGTCGCCGAGCTCGACGAGCATCTGGTGCCGAAGGTGACGGCCTTGCACGACGAGCTCGCGGCCAAGTCCGCGGAGTGGATGGACGTCGTCAAGATCGGCCGCACCCATCTCGAGGACGCCGTCCCGCTGACCGTCGGCCAGGAGTGGTCGGGCTACGCCGCCCAGTTGAAGGCGGCGCTCGCCGACGTCGCGCACGCCCGCGAGGGACTGTTGGAACTCGCGGTGGGGGGCACGGCCGTCGGCACCGGACTCAACGCACCTGCCGGTTTCGGGGTCAACGTCGCCACGACGCTGGCCGAGCTCACCGGAGTCCCGTACGTGACGGCGCCGAACAAGTTCGCCGCCCTTGGCTCGCTGGATCCGATGGTTCGGGCCCACGCCGCCTTGCGCGGGCTCGCGGTGGCGCTGATGAAGATCGCCAATGACATGCGGTGGCTGGCCTCCGGCCCCCGCTGCGGGCTCGGCGAGTTACTGCTGCCCGCCAACGAACCAGGGTCCTCGATCATGCCGGGCAAGGTCAATCCGACGCAGTGCGAGGCGCTGGTGATGATCACCATCCAGGTGATCGGCAACGACACGGCCGTCGCACTGGCCGGCTCGCAGGGCAATTTCGAGCTCAACGCGATGCGCCCGGTGATCATCAACAACTTCCTGCACTCGGCCCGCATCCTGGCCGACGGTTGCGAGAAGTTCCTCACCTACTCGGTGGCGGGCACGACGCTCAACACGACGCGCATCGGGGCCTACGTGGCCAACAGCGCCATGCTGGTGACGGCGCTGAGCCCGGTGATCGGCTACCAGAACGCCGCGCACATCGCCGAGGACGCCGTCGCAAGGGACACCACGTTGCGCGAGGCTGCACTGGCGTCGGGCAAGGTGACCGCCGAACAATTCGACTCGATCGTCGACCCGCTGACCATGGTCGGTGACGGCGTCGCGGGCGCATGACGGCCGCTGACCGCACCGAAGGCTACGACACGCTGCTGGCGGCCGCTGCGCTGCTGTACGCCAACGGGCAGTCCACCCCGATGACCCAGACCGCGGTCGAGCGGCTCAACCGCGGACTGGGCTTGGACGCCGCGGTGGTGCCGACCTGGTCGATGTTGACCCTCACCGCGGTCGGCTCCCGCAACACCGTGCTGACCGCCCCGGTGTCGCCGACCGTCATCAACATGCGTCGGGTGGCCAGCATGATGGCGGTGATCGACCGGGCTCAGGACGGCCCGTTGGAGGCCACCGAGGTCGCGCGCGGTGTCGCTGAGGCCGGCACCCAACCATTCTCTGGGACAATCGCTTTCACCATCGCTTGTGCGACGGGGGCCGCGGCGTTGTCCGTCATCTACGGAGCCAGCCATCCGCTGGCCATTCTGCTGGTCGCCGTGGCCGCAGCGGGCGGCGGCCTGCTGCGGCGGTGGCTGGGCGCCATGAGCGCCGGGCCGTTGGTCCAGGTCTTCGTCGCCGCGACGCTCGCCGGAGCGGTCGGCGCGGCCGCCGCCCACCTGGACCTGGGCGGCTCCGCCGCCGTCGTCGCCATCTGTCCGGCGATGGTGCTGGTGCCCGGTCCGCACATCCTCAACGGCGCACTTGATCTGCTGGACCTGCGGGTGTCGCTGGGCCTGGCCCGGCTGGCGTTCGGGATGATGCTGCTCACCGCCATCGGCGGTGGCCTGATTCTCGGCTTGCAGGCGGGCGGTCAGATGCTCGCGGTGACGGCACCCTCCAGTTCGGCACCGCTGTTCGTCGACGTGCTCGCCGCCGGCGTGGCCGCAGCGTCCTATCCGGTCTACTTCTCGATGCCGTGGCGGATGATCGGCTGGCCGGTTGCCGGGGGCATGCTGGCGCACGCCGTGCATTGGTACGCCCTGCACGTGGGCGCCACCTTGGCGCTCGCGGCGTTCCTGTCCTGCCTGGTGGTCGGGCTGCTGCTGGTGCCGATCTCGCATCACCGGCGAATCCCGTTCGCGGGCATCGGATTCGCGGCCGTCGTCGCGCTGGTACCCGGCGTGTTCGTGTTTCGCACGCTGTCCGGCTTCGTCGAGTTCGCCAATCACCCGTCTGCGCAGCTGTTCAGCGCCGCGTCGGCCGATCTGATC
>JAHFVB010000506.1 GCA_023264755.1 Mycobacterium sp.
GTCTGCTGGCGCCGCACCGCGGTGCGCGATCCGCCCGTGAGTAGTCGGAACCGATCGTGAAGGCTGTCCTTGAGCTCGTCCAGGGACAGCGCCCGCACCCGGGCGGCGGCCAACTCGATCGCCAGCGGCAGGCCGTCGAGGCGCTGGCAGATTTCCGTCACTACGGCGAGATTGTCTGCGGTGACGCGGAAGTCACGGGTGGCCAGGCGCGCGCGATCGGCGAATAGCTCCACGGCCTCATCCGCCAGCGACAGGGACGGCACCCGCCACGTCCACTCGCCGGCCACCCCAATCGGCTCGCGGCTCGTCGTCAGGATCGTCAGGCCTGGGCAGGAACTCGTCAGGGCGGTGATCAGGTTCGCGCTCGGGTCCAGGAGATGCTCGCAGTTATCCAGCACCATCAACATCTGCCGCGCGCCGACGGCTCGGATGATCGTGTCCATCGTCGAACGACCGGGTTGGTCGGGCAGGCCCAGCGCACGAGCCACGGCAAGGGGTACGAGGTCCGGGTCGATGATCGGAGCGAGGTCGACGTACCGTGCGCCGCCGTCGAATTCGCCAGCGGCGGTCGCCGCGAACTGCACGGCCAGCCGGGTCTTCCCGATCCCGCCGGCCCCGGTCAGCGTGACCAGCCGGTTCTCCACCACCAGGCGGCGAACCTCGGCGAGCTGCCTACTACGGCCGACGAAACTGGTCAACTGGACCGGAAGATGTTGCGCCACCACATCGTTCTGACTCCGCAACGGTGGGAATTGATTGGTCAGCTCCCGATGACACAGCTGCATCACGCGCTCGGGCCGGGGTAGGTCGCGGAGCGAGTGGCTGCCCAGGTCGACCGTCCACGCATCGTCGGGGAGGCTGTCCAGTACCAGCTCCTCCGTGATCGCAGTCAGCACGGTCTGACCACCGTGAGCGAGGTCGCGCAGGCGTGCGGTTCGGTTGATGGTCGGCCCGATGTAGTTACCCTCGTCGCGCAGCCGAATCTCACCGGTGTGCAACCCGATGCGCAGTCGAATCGGCCCCAACGCAGCCCGTTGAAGGTCCAGTGCGCACGCCACCGCGTCACTGGCACAAGCGAACGCGATGACGAAGCTGTCGCCTTCGCCCTGCTCGACCGGACGCACTCCGTTGTGTTTGGCAGTGACCTCGGCGAGCGTGCGATCCAGCGCCGCCACCGCCTCCGTCATCTCGTCGGAGTGGTTCTGCCACAGCCGGGTCGAACCTTCGACATCTGCTAGGAGCAGCGTCACCGTCCCCGTCGGCAACCCGATGGACCCCGTCACGCCAAGCTCACCCCACTCAGTCGAGCTCATGCTAGCCAGCGTGCCCAACTCCGTGGCCCAGAACATCGGCGAATGCGCGTATATCGTCGGCGGCCGACGCCGCTCTGCCATGATCGGGAATGCCCTTGCCTCGCGCGCTCGCCGTCGTCTGCGCCGTACTCGTCCTCGGGGCCTGCGCGCCGCCGCGGCCGGCCACCCCACCGGCGACCGCGGACACCGCCAAGGTCGATGCCGTCACGAAGATCGTCGCCGACGTCATGGCCAAACAACACCTCAAGGCCGTCATCGTCCGGGTGAGCATCGACGGTCGGGAGTTGCTCACGCGCGCCTTCGGCGAGTCCATGGCCGGGGTACCGGCCACCCCGGCCATGCACTTCCGCAACGGCGCCGTCGCCATCTCCTACGTGGCGACCCTGCTGCTGCGGCTGGTCGACCAGGGCAAGGTGCGGCTGGACGACACGTTGTCGACGTGGTTGCCCGACGTCCCGAACGCCGGTCGCGTCACGTTGGGCCAGCTCGCCAGAATGACGTCGGGCTACCTGGACTACGTCATCGGCAACCCCGACTTCGAGGATGCGTTGTATCGGAATCCGTTCCAGCAGTGGGAGCCCGACCAACTGCTGAGCTACGCGACGTCGCGTCCACTGCGCTACGAACCCGGAACCAACTGGAACTACGCCCACACCAACTACGTGTTGTTGGGCCAGGCCTTGGAGCGGGCCACCGGAACCGACATGCCCACGCTGCTGCGCAACCAGGTGCTCGATCCACTCGGGCTGACCAACACGGCCAACTCGTTCACCCCGGACATCCCGGCACCCGTGCTGCACGCGTTCACCAGCGAACGTCGCCAGGCGCTCCGAATCCCCACTGACACACCGTTCTACGAGGAGTCCACCTACTGGAATCCGTCGTGGACCATCACGCACGGAGCCATCCAGACGACCAACATCTACGACCTGGAGGCCACCGCGGTCGGCATCGGATCCGGCCGGTTGTTGTCGAAGAAGTCCTACGACCTGATGGTGTCGACCGACCTGCGCGGCAAGACGCACGCTCAGCCCGGCTGCCCGACCTGCGCCGAGCTCAACGAGGGCTACGCCTACGGCATGGGGCTGGTGAGCTCGGGCTCCTGGCTGCTCCAAAACCCCATGTTCGCCGGCGAAGCCGCGGTAGAGGCCTACCTGCCGGCCAAGAAGATCGCCATCGCCGTGGCCGTGACGTACCGGCCGGAGGCCTTCGACGCGCAGGGCAACTACGTCAACGCCGCCGACCCGCTATTCCGCCGGATCGGAGCCGAACTCGCCCCCGACGACGCCCCGCCGGTGCCGCCCAGGTGAATCGCGCTGCGGCGGCTTAGGGTTCCAGACGTGGCTCCGAGAGTTCTGTTCGTCGTCAACGACCCCGTGGCACCGCCGGCCATGCTCGGCGAGGTATTCGTCGACTTCGGCTACGACGCCGAAACCTTCGAGGTGGTACCACCGGATCGGGTCGACGACCCGGCCGTCGAGGTCACGTTTCCCGACCCGCTGGACTACGACGCCATCGTGACCCTCGGCGCGCGCTGGGCCGCCTACGACCAACGGCTCCTGAGCACGTGGGTGACCGACCAGATGGCCATGGTGCGCGCCGCGGACGCGGCCGGGGTCGGGGTGCTCGGCGTGTGCTTTGGCGGGCAGCTCGTCGCACAGGCCCACGGCGGCCGCGTGGAACGCTCGACCGACCCCGAGATCGGCTGGCACCCGGTGTCCAGTGACGCACCAGAACTGATTCCCGACGGCCCGTGGTTCCAATGGCACTACGACCGGTTCAGCGCCCCGCCCGGCGCGGTCGAGCTCGCCCGCAACGCCCGGGCCACCCAGGCCTTCGCGATCGGGCACACCGTCGGGCTCCAGTTCCATCCCGAACTCGACGGTCCGCTGTTGGAGGCCTGGCTCGACAACGACGGCGCCGAGGCGACCGCACTGGGACTCGAGCTCGACGAACTGCGCGCCGAGACCGTCCGACTGCAGGCGGATGCGGAGCGCCGGCTGAGGACGCTGGTGCGCGGCTTCCTGGATCGGGTGACTCGTCAGCCGTGACCCAGCTGATGAGCCAGCGCCTCGTCGAGCACCGGCTGCCGGAAACGATGCGACAGTGACTGCAGCTTGCCCGGAAGCACGCGTTGGCTGGCCTCGGCGAGCTCACGAACGCCCTGTGCACCCAGCAGCAGCCGCGGGCCGAAGGACGGGACCGGCAGCAGCGCCGGACGGTGCAGCACCCCCGCCAGCGCCTTCGTGTAGTCCGCGTTGCGCACCGGCGTCGGCGCGACCGCGTTGACCGGGCCGGCCAGCCGGTCGTCGTAGAGCGCCCGGTAGTACACGTCGACGAGGTCGTCCAGGCCGATCCACGACAGCCACTGCCGGCCGCTACCGAGCCGACCACCCAACCCAGCCCCGAACAACGGGCGCAGCAGGCGCAACGTGCCGCCCCGCGCGGCCTGCACGATCCCGGTCCGCACCGCCACGGTGCGCAACCCGGCCTCGGCCGCCGGCGTCGTCGCGGCCTCCCAGTCGG
>JAHFVB010000104.1 GCA_023264755.1 Mycobacterium sp.
CACGGTCTGTAGCGGCCACCCGCGCACGTGCTTCGACCGGGAGCTACCGCCTGGCGGTGGGCGCACCTACACTCGGTCGGCGTGGGACTCGACGACCGTGCTGGCCTGGGGATCCTGCGCGACGCGTTCGATCCCGCCGGCGGCTCGGACGAACTGATCCGCAGGTTCTATACCCGTTGGTTCGCCATCGACAGCTCGGCCGCCGACCTCTTCCCGCCCGACATGAGCAGACAGCGCACGGCGTTCGCCCAGGCATTGACCTGGCTGCTCGGCGAACTCATCGCCCAGCGCGCCGAAGAGCCCGTCGCCTTCCTGGCTCAGCTCGGCCGCGATCACCGCAAATACGGTGTGACCCAACGCCATTACGACAGCATGCGCGACGCGCTGGAGACCACGCTGCGCAGCCACCTCATCGAACGATGGGATGACGGGCTGGCCGCTACGGCCCGCGACGCGGTGAACCTGATCATCGGCATCATGTCCGGCGCGGCGGACGCCGAGAAGGGGCCGCCGTTCCATGACGGCACCGTAGTCGAACACCTCAGGGCCACCCGCGACGTTTCGATCGTCCGACTCCAGTTGGACCGCCCGCTCTACTACCACCCCGGCCAGTACGTCACCGTTCAGGTGCCCCAGTGGCCGCGCCGGTGGCGGTATCTGAGCCCGTCGATCCCCGCCGACCGCTCGGGCGCCATCGAGTTCCACGTCCGATCAGTCAGCGGCGGCATGGTCAGCCCGGCCATCGTCGGCGAGACCAAGCCCGGTGACCGGTGGCGGGTGTCCAGCCCACATGGCGCCATGCACGTCGACCGGGATGGCGGAGACATCCTGATGGTCGCGGGCGGTACCGGGCTGGCGCCGTTGCGGACGCTGATCATGGACCTGACGCGGTGGGGCGTCAACCCCCGGGTGCATCTGTTCTACGGGGCCCGCTACCCCTGCGAGCTCTACGACCTACCGACGTTGTGGCAGCTGGCCAGCTCCAACCCGTGGCTGTCGGTGACCCCGGTGTCGGAGTACTCGACCAATCCGCCGTGGGCCGCCGACTACCCCGATCCGACGCCACCTCGCGGGCTGCACGTGCGCCAGTCCGGCACGCTGCCCGACGTGGTGACCAGATACGGGAATTGGGGCGACCGGCAGATACTCGTATGCGGCCGACCAGAAATGGTCAAGGCCACCAAGGCGGCGTTGATCGCCAAGGGTGCTCACGAGCAGCGCATCCAACACGATCCGCTCGCGAGCTGAGCGCTGCGTGACAGAATTCAACGATGCCTGAGTTCGAAGCCGTCACGCTCAAAGACCCTTCGTCGTCGTTGACCGCCACCTTCGTCCCGGCAGCGGGAATGATCGGAACGTCCCTGGCCGACGATGGCGTCGAATTCCTCGGCCAGCGCCGCGGCCTGGACGCCTACGTGAAGTCGGGCAAGACGATGGGCATCCCCATCCTGTATCCGTGGGCAAATCGGTTGAGCGCCAGCAAATATGGCATCAACGGCGCCGTCGTCACCCTGACCGCCGGCACCGGTGGCGTGCGGACCGACGAACACGGAGTGCCCATCCACGGCGTACTCGCCGCGTACCCGGGCTGGTTGGTCACCGCACGCACGGACAACACGTTGACGGCCGTGCTGGACTTCGGTGGCCGGCCGCGGCTGCTGGCGTCGTTCCCGTTCCCGCACGTGCTGACCCAGGAGGTCACGCTGCAGGACCGCAAGCTGACCATCGAAACGACGGTCATGCCGATCACCGCGGCCTCGGTGCCGCTGTGTTTCGGATACCACCCGTACTTCGTGATCCCGGAGGTGCCGCGCGAGGAGTGGCGGCTGACCACCCCGAACATGCGTCACCTTCCGGTGGACAACTGGGGCATCCCGACCGGTGCGCACGAAGAGTGGACCGGCACCACCGAACCCTTGAAGAACGTCGAGTACGACGACGGATTCGACCAGGTCCCCGATGGCTCGGTGTTCGCGCTCCAGGGCGGCGACCGGCGCATCGACGTCACGTTCGAGAAGGGTTATCCCGCCGCGCAGCTCTTCGCACCGCGCAGCGATGACGTGGTCTGCATCGAACCGATGGCGGCGCCGACCGATGCCCTACGCCGGGGCAACTACCGCTACGCCGTCGCGGGCAAGCCCGAAACCGCACGCTTCTCCATCGCCGTCACGTGATGTGTGGAGTAGCTGCGGCGCTCACCGCCGCAGCTACTCCACGATCACGCTAAGGGGGCCAGCGCTAGCGGGACTTACGCGGTTGCCACACCACCAGCGCGGTGCTCTTCGGTACCACCGCGAGGTCCCGGCGCTGTGAGGAACGCTGACGCTCGAGCTCGTCGGACAACTCGGCAAGCCGGGCCTGCAACGCCTCGACCTGGTTGGTCAACTCGATGATGCGCTTGATGCCGGCCAGGTTGACGCCCTCGTCCTGAGACAGGCGCTGCACCTCGCGCAGCAGGTCGACGTCGTGCTGCGAGTACCGCCGCCCGCCGCCCGAACTGCGCTGCGGGCTGACCAACCCGAGTCGGTCGTAGGTCCGCAGCGTCTGCGCATGCATGCCGGCCAACTCGGCGGCCACCGAGATCAAGAACGTCCGTGCGTCCTCACTGCTTCTGCTCATCAGTGCCCTCGCCTCTTCGCGCAAGCGCTCATCAGTGCCCTCGCCTCTTCGCGCAAGCGCTCATCAGTGCCCTCGCCTCTTCGCGCAAGCGCTCATCAGTACCCGGCCCAGTTTGCCCGCGGGTCGAACCCACTCGCCCGCTCTGCCTTCGCGTAGGCCTCCAACGCCTCGACCGCCTCCCCGTCCAGACTCGGCGGGACCGCGACCTTGACGGTGACCAACAGGTCGCCATGACCGCCGGAACGCTTGGGCACCCCGCGACCGCGCACCCGCAGGATCCGGCCGTCGGAGGTGCCCTTGGGCACCCTCACTCCGACCTTGCCCTCCAGGGTTGGCACGGAAAGCGTGGCCCCCAAGGCCAATTCGTGGAAGCTGACGGGGACCGTGACCGTGAGGTCGTCACCGTCACGCCCGAACACCTTGTCCGGCCTGACGTGGACGGTGACGTACAGGTCGCCCGAAGGAGCGCCACGCAGCCCGGCCTCGCCCTGCCCGGCAAGCCGGATGCGCTGGCCGTTCTCGACACCCGGGGGGATCCGCACGTTGATGGTGCGGGTCCGAGTCGTCACTCCGGTGCCCTTGCACTCGTCGCAGGGGTGCTCGATGATCGAGCCGCTGCCACGGCATTCCGTGCATGGCTCGGAGAAGCCGAAGGCCCCTTGGTTGCGGTTGACGACTCCGGCACCGTTGCAGTTCGGGCATACCTTCGGGCTGGTCCCCGGCCGCGCACCGCTGCCGTGGCAGTTGGTGCACGGCGCGGGGCTGGTGAGCCGCAAGGGCATTGCGACGCCCTTGGTGGCCTCCAGGAAGCTCAGCTCGGTCTCGGTCTCGAGATCGTTGCCCCGTCGCGGGCGGCTCGGACGCGGCTGTTGTGCACCTCGGCCGAACAGCCCGCCGAACAGGTCACCGATGTTCGCTCCACCGGTTTGTCCGGCGGCGTCGAACAGGTCGTTCAGGTTGAACTCCTGGCCGTCGGTTCCACCGAACCCACCGAACCCGCCGCCGTTGCCGGTGAACCGGCCGCGACCGAACCCGCCGCCCGCGAACAGTCGACGGGTCTCGTCGTACTCCTTGCGCTTGGCGGGGTCGGTGAGCACTTCCTTGGCTTCCGAGGCGGATTTGTACCGCTCTTCGGCCGCGGAGTTGCCCGGATTCCGGTCGGGGTGGTTCTCGGCGAGAATCTTGCGGGCGGCCCGTTTGATCTCATCTTGGCTGGCGTCGGAGGAGACGCCGAGCTCCTTGTAGAAGTCCTTCTCAACCCATTCTCGCTGGGCCATACCGCGTCACCTCCTCACCTGCTCGTTGTGGTGTGTCGATCAATTCTTACGATTCTGAATGCTGCTGCGGTTCTGCGTCGGCATTGGCGGTTTCCGCCGCGTCGGGCACGGTGTCGACGACACCCACCAGTGCGTGTCGCACCACGTGGTCACCGACGCGATAGCCGCGGCGCATGACGGTCCCGACCACCGGGTGCGTGCCCTCCCCCTCGTGCTGCACGGCTTCGTGCAACCCGGGGTCGAAGGCGTCCCCCTCGTCGCCGAACGGATTGAGCCCCAACCCCTCGAGGGTCGTAACCAGCTTCTCCGCAACGGCTTTCAGCGGTCCGGTGTCGAGGTCGCCGTGCGCTCGGGCACGGTCGAGGTCGTCGAGCACCGGCAACAGCTGGGTCACCACGTGGGCCTTGGCCCGTTCGGTGGCCAGTTGTTGATCGCGCAGGGACCGCTTGCGGTAGTTCGCGAAGTCGGCCTGCACGCGCTGGAGGTCGGCAATCAGTTCAGCGGCCTGGTCCTGGGATTCCTCCGAGTCAGAGGCCACCTCCTGGGCCGGCCCGCTGGGGGCCGACCCGGGAAGGTCACGCACTTGACCCGTGAGCGGGTCTATCCGGCGCTTGTCCGTGACGGTGATGGGCTCGTCTTGTTCGGAGGAACGCTCCCGATCGGCATCTGGTGATGGGCTCACTTGTGCTCCTGGTCGTCCTCAACCACCTCGGCATCGACGACGTCATCGTTGCTGCCCGCACCGGAGCCGCCACCAGCCGCGCCACCTGCGCCCTGCTCGGCCTGGGTGGCCTCGTAGATCGCCTGGCCGAGCGCCTGGCTCTCGACGCCCAACTTCTCCATGGCCGTCTTGATCGCGCCGATGTCGCTGCCTTCGAGGGCCGACTTGGCCTCGGCGATCGCGGTGTCGACCTTTGCGAGGGTGTCCTCGGGAACCTTCGACCCGCCTTCGGCTTCGCGCTGCTCCTTGACGAACTTCTCCGTCTGGTAGACCAGCGACTCGGCCTGGTTGCGGACGTCGGCCTCTTCGCGACGCTTGCGGTCCTCCTCGGCGTGCGCCTCGGCGTCCTTGATCATCCGGTCGATCTCTTCCTTGGACAGGCCGGAGCCTTCCTGGATCTTGATCGTGTTCTCCTTGCCGGTGCCCTTGTCCTTGGCCGTGACGTGCACGATGCCGTTGGCGTCGATGTCGAAGGTGACCTCGATCTGGGGCACGCCGCGCGGAGCCGGCGGGATGCCGGTCAGCTCGAAGCTGCCGAGCAGCTTGTTGTGTGCGGCGATCTCGCGCTCTCCCTGGAAGACCTGGATCTGCACCGACGGCTGGTTGTCGTCGGCGGTGGTGAAGGTCTCCGACCGCTTGGTCGGGATGGTGGTGTTGCGCTCGATGAGCTTGGTCATCACGCCGCCCTTGGTCTCGATGCCGAGGCTCAACGGGGTGACGTCGAGCAGCAGCACGTCCTTGACCTCGCCCTTGAGCACGCCGGCCTGCAGCGCGGCGCCGACGGCGACGACCTCGTCGGGGTTGACGCCCTTGTTGGGCTCCTTGCCGCCGGTGAGCTCCTTCACCAGTTCGGTGACGGCGGGCATACGCGTCGAGCCACCCACCAGAACCACGTGGTCGATGTCGCCGACGGCGATGCCGGCGTCCTTGATGACCTGCTGGAACGGCTTGCGGGTGCGGTCGAGCAGGTCCTGCGTGATGCGCTGGAATTCGCTGCGCGTCAGCTGCTCGTCGAGGAAGAGCGGGTTCTTGTCGGCGTCGACGGTGATGTAGGGCAGGTTGATCGAGGTGCTCTGGCTCGAGCTCAGTTCGATCTTGGCCTTCTCGGCGGCTTCACGCAGCCGCTGCATCGCCATCTTGTCCTTGGTCAGGTCGATGCCGCTGGTGCCCTTGAACTTGTCGACGAGCCATTCGACGATCCGGTCGTCCCAGTCGTCGCCACCGAGGTGGTTGTCACCGGAGGTCGCGCGGACCTCGACGACGCCTTCGCCGATCTCGAGCAGGGACACGTCGAACGTGCCGCCACCGAGGTCGAAGACCAGGATGGTCTGTTCCTTCTCACCCTTGTCCAGGCCGTAGGCCAGAGCGGCCGCGGTGGGCTCGTTGACGATGCGCAGCACGTTGAGGCCGGCGATCTGGCCGGCTTCCTTGGTGGCCTGGCGCTGAGCGTCGTTGAAGTACGCCGGGACCGTGATGACGGCGTCGGAGATGTCTTCACCCAGGTAGGCCTCGGCGTCCCGCTTCAGCTTCATCAGCACGCGGGCGCTGATCTCCTGGGAGGTGTAGCTCTTACCCTCGATGTCGACGGACCAGTCGGTGCCGATGTGACGCTTGACGGACCGAATGGTGCGGTCGACGTTGGTGACCGCCTGGTTCTTGGCGGGCTGACCTACCAGCACTTCACCGTTGCGCGCGAATGCGACGACCGACGGCGTGGTGCGCGAGCCCTCTGAGTTGGCGACGACCACTGGGTCGCCACCTTCGAGCACGGCGACGACGGAGTTGGTGGTCCCGAGGTCGATACCGACCGCACGAGCCATGTTTACTGCCTCCTGATAGAGATTGATGGTCTGAGTGGACCGGGCTCAAGTCTGCTGCTGTCGACCGTTGAAGTCAACCCAGGCTTGAGCGTGATTCACTCAAGTTGTCGATGGGATCAACGGGACCGCTCCGCGATTTGTTCCCCACCGGGGACCGTGGGCCCACGGCGGCATACAGCGGACCCCGTCACACCTGCGGACCGACGACCGCCCCGCGGGATACATCGGCGGCCTCGCGCAGCTGGCCGAGGACCCGGACCACCACGCGAGCAGCCAGCCACAGCGCCACCTGATCGTCTTCGGATACGGCGGGCAACAGTTCGGCGATGCGCTGCCTGCGGACGTCGGCCCGCAACCGCCAGATCTTTCGACCTTCCTCACCGAGCATGACCAGCGACGCCCGGCCGTCGTCCGGATCGCTCCACCTCTCCAGCAGTCCTTGGCGCTCCATGCGCTGCACCAGTTGCGTCATGCCCGACTGGCTCGCCCCCTCGGCCTCGGCGAGTGCGGTCAATCGCATTGGGCCCTCACGGTTCAGCCGGTTCATCACCAAGGTCGCGCTCGCACTCAGGGCATCGCGGTCGACCAGGTACCGCCACATCATGTCGGCGCTCACCTCGATCATCTCCGCGACGGCGGCAGCGTTGTCGACGAGTGCTCGGTCCATAAAGGATTTATATCACTGGAATAATATAACGGTGAGATTTGTTCGCAGCGGGTCGACTCTCGCGGCTCGCGATCGAACGGCTGGTCACCGGTGATAACCACCGGTTATTAACGCCTGCGGAAAGACTGTGACGTTCCTGTGGCCGTCCTGACAATGCTGATGGACACCTCTAGCTGTTGAGATTTCCATCGCATATGGGATATAAAACGTTTCATGGTCTTGGAGCTCGGGTGAGTTCTCGTTCCCGGAGCCGGACCGTGCTCGCGCGGGTCTGGCTGCCGCTGGTGGTGGTCGTGGCACTCGGCCTGGGTGCCCTGTCCATGTACAAGGTGCATCAGTCCTCGGCACCAGGTCCGGTGCTGGCCGTCAACCCCCCGCAAGCGCCCGAGGAGTTCACCCCCAAACGACTCACCTACGAGCTGTTCGGCGACGTGGGTAGTGGCGGGATGTTGGACTACATCGACATCGACGGCCATCCACACGAGGTCCAGCTCTCAGAACTGCCGTGGTCGCACACCGAGACCACCACGCTCACCGTCGTGTCGGGCAGCATCTCGGCCCAGGTGCACGGCGGACAGGTCGGCTGCCGGATGCTCGTCGACGACGTGGTGCGCGACGAACAGACCGCGACCCGGCAGGACGCGGACGTCACCTGTCGGGTGAAGTCCGCGTGAGCGCGCATCAGGCGAAACGGCCGTTCTTCCCCAGAATGGTTCGCCTGCTGGCGATTCCGATCATCATCTCCTGGGGGTTGTTCGCCATCGCGACCAACACCTTCGTACCCAAGGTGGAGGACGTCGCCACCGAACTCGCCGGCCCGGAGATACCGACGTACGCACCGTCGCAATATGCGCTGCTACACATCGGAGACAAGTTTCAGGAGTCCAACTCCACCAGCCTGACGATGGTCGTGCTGGAGGCCGACCATCCCCTCGACGACCAGGACCACCAATACTACGACGGCCTGGTGCAACGGCTCAAGAACGACACCCAGCACGTGCAGTACGTCATGGACCTGTGGGGCAAGCCGATCACCGCGGCCGGGGCGCAGAGCATCGACGGCAAGGCGACCTACGTGCTGCTCCGCCTGGCCGGCAACGTCGGCCAGATCCAGGCCAACGAGTCCGTGAAGGCCGTGCGCGACATCGTCGCCGGGGACGCTGCACCGCAAGGGCTCAAGGTGTACGTCAGCGGTTCGGCACCAATGGCTTCGGACACCTTGTCGATCGCCAACGACAGTCTGAACAACATCACCATCGTCACCATCGTCCTGATCCTGGTGATGCTGCTGCTGGTGTACCGGTCGCTGACCAACGTCGCCGTGCCCATGTACAGCGTGCTGTTCGAGATCCTCATCGCCAAGGGCGTCGTGTCGACCCTGGGGCACTACGGCGTCATCCCGATGTCGTCGTTCGCGGTCAACATCGTCGTCTCACTGACCCTGGGGGCAGGCACTGACTACGGCATCTTCCTGTTGGGGCGTTACCACGAGGCCCGACAGTTGGGCGAAACCCGGGAAGAGGCTTACTACACCGCCTACCGCGGCGTGGCACCCATCATCATCGGCTCCGGGCTGACGATCGCGGGCTCGTGCTTCTGCCTGACCTTCGCGCGGCTGGACTACTTCCACACCATGGGCCCGGCTGTGGCCATCAGCATGCTGTTCACGATCGCCGCGGCGTTGACCCTCGCCCCGGCCCTGCTGACCGTGGGCAGCCTGTTCGGGCTCTTCGATCCCAAGCAGGCCACGCGTGGGCGGCTGTACCGGCGCATCGGGGCGAGTGTGGTGCGCTGGCCGGTGCCGATCCTCGCCGCCAGCACCGCGGTGGTGCTGCTCGGGGCGATCTTCGTGCCCAGTTACCAAGTGAGCTATGACGATCGGGCCTACCAACCCGCCAGCGGTGCGGCCAATCAGGGCTTCACGGCCTCGGACCGACACTTCCCGCCCAGCAAGCTGTTCACCGAGATGATGATGGTCGAATCCGACCACGACATGCGCAATTCCGCGGACTTCATCTCGCTGGACCGCGTCGCCAAGGAACTGGTCCGACTGCCAGGGGTCGCCATGGTGCAGAGCATCACCCGCCCCCTGGGCCGGCCGCTGGACCACGCCAACGTGCCGTACCTGTTCACCGTGCAGGGTGGCGCCGCCGGTCAGCAGTTGCCGTTCAACGAACACGCCAACGACAACACCGATGAGCAGGCCAAGATCCAGGCCGAAACCGTGGCGACACTGGGCAAGACCATCGACCTGACCCAGAAGTTGGCCGATGATCTGCACACCACGGTGCTCACGCTGGAGAACCTGCAACAGGTCACCGACGAGGTCAACGAGGACATCTCGAACCTCGACGACTTCATGCGGCCCCTGAAGAACTACTTCTATTGGGAACCACACTGTTTCGACATCCCCATCTGCTATTCGTTCCGGTCGTTGTTCGACGGGCTCGACGGCATCGACGCCCTGGACGAGCAGATCCACAACGCCGTCACCGACTTTCAGGCCGTCGATGCGCTGATGCCGCAGATGGTCAGCCAGTTGAAGGTGATGCGCGACGAGACCCAGGCGCTGCAAAGCGTGATCGTCAACAGCTATGGGCCGTCGCACCTGCAGTCCACCCAGACCGATCAGACCTTCGACGATCAGATCAACGTCGGCAACGACTTCGACAAGTCGCGCAGTGACGACTACTTCTACATGCCGAGGGAGGGCTTCGACAACGAGGACGTCAAGACCGGTGAGCAGTTGATGATGTCGCCCGACGGCAAGGCCGCCCGATTCGTCATCACCCACGAGGGCAACGCGATGGCCCCGGAGGGCATCGATCACGTCAACGCATTCCCCGATGCCGTGAAGGCGGCGTTGAAGGAGACGTCGTTGGCCGGAGCACGGATCTACCTCGGCGGCGCAGCCTCGAACAACAAGGACATCAAGGAGTACGCGCTGTCGGATCTCAAGATCGTCGCCATCGCCGCCTTCGTGCTGATCTTCCTGATCATGCTGGTGCTCACCCGGTCCCTGATGGCCGCCATCGTCATTCCCGGAACAGTGGCCTTCTCGTTCGCCGGCGCCTTCGGCCTGTCGATTCTGTTGTGGCAACACCTGATTGGACTGCACCTGCACTGGTTGGTACTGCCGATCACGTTCGTGATCCTGGTTGCCGTCGGTTCGGACTACAACCTGTTGCTGATCGCCAGAGTGAAGGAGGAGATCGGCGTCGGACTCCAGACGACCGGATTGCACACCGGCTTGATCCGCGCGCTCGGTAGCACTGGCGGGGTGGTGACCTCGGCGGGGCTGGTGTTCGCCTTCACGATGTTGGCCATGCTCGCCAGCGACCTGAAGACGATCGCCCAGGTGGGCTCCACGGTCTGCATCGGCCTGCTCCTGGACACCCTCATCGTGCGGTCGTTCATCGTGCCGTCGCTCATCAGGCTGCTCGGGCCGTGGTTCTGGTGGCCGACGCTGGTGCGCTCGCGTCCACTGCCGCCGAGGCAGCCGACGGACTTCGCCGGGGTGACCCGATGAACGTCAGCACTCACACGACGGGCTTCGGGCTCTGGGGCCTGCTGATGTTCGTCGCCCTCGGGTTCGAAGTGGTGTTCGCCGCCCTGGCCTTCGTCTACACCCGCCGACTGTTGCGGTTGCGCGCCTTGCCGATGAGTGACGAGCTCAACGGGTACCAACGGGCTCTGCGCAAGCTGCGCAAGGACGAACCCATGACCGAGGACGAGCTGAATCTCGCGGCCCGCATCATCGACGTCCGCAGAGCTCCGATGGCGTACTCGGTCCCCGCTGCCTTCATGACGATGGGCATCTTCTACATCTTCGGCAGCCTGGAGTACTTGCACGGGGCCACGCCGTCGGAGCGCACGTTCCTGGGGGTCATCCCGATGTTCACCTCCACCAACCTCATCATTCAGATGCGCAAGACG
>JAHFVB010000507.1 GCA_023264755.1 Mycobacterium sp.
GACCGACACCCCGGGATCGGCGGCGGCGATCACGAACACCCTTACCCCGGAGTCGGTTTCGGCCGGGACTAGGAAGGCGTCGGCGACCGGGCCGTAGTTGACCAGGGCCCGTGTCCCGGTCAGCCGGTAGGTCTGGCCATTGGCGTGCGCCTGCACCGGGCCCTGGCCGAGGTCGCCTTCGAGTGCGACGGTGAGGACTCGTTCGCCCTTGACCGCCGGGCTGCCCCAGTCGCGGCGCAACGCCTCCGAACCGAACTTGGCGAGCGCGCCCGCGCCCAGCACCACCGACTCGAGGTAGGGCACCGCGGCCAGCCGGCGTCCGAGCGCGGTCAGGATGGCGGTCTGCTCGAGGGGCCCGAAACCGCCACCACCCAATGACTCTGGCGCGGCGGCCGACAGCACGTCGGCCTCGATCAACTTGGTCCACAGGGCGCGATCGAAGCGTTCGTCGAGTTTGTCGAGCTCCTTGTGGTGGGCGGGCGTGACCACCGATTCGGTGATGTCACGCACCAGCCCGCCGAGGTCGTTCATCTCTTCCGGTACCGAAAAGTCCATGCGAAGTCTCCTGATTCCTTACCGGTTCACTCGGGGCAGGCCGAGTGCCACCATGCCGATGATGTCGCGCTGGATCTCGTTGGTGCCGCCACCGAAGGTGAGGATCAGGCAGGACCGGTGCATGCGTTCGATGCGGCCGCGCAGCAGCGCGCCGGGAGTGTTCGTGCGCAGCGTGGCGGAGGTGCCGAGCACCTCCATGAGTAGCCGGTAGGCCTCAGTGGCCAGTTCGGTGCCGTACACCTTGGCCGCCGACGCGTCGGCGGGCGACGGGGCGGCCTCGGTGGAGGCCAGTTCCCAGTTGATGAGCTTGAGCACCTCGGCCTTGGCGTGCACGCGGGCGAGGTTGAGCTGCACCCACTCGGAGTCGATCAGCCGCCTGCCGTGGGCGTCCTTGGTGTTCTGGGCCCACTCGCGAACCCCGTCCAGCGCCGAGAAGATCGGCTGGGCGGACACCAGGGCGACGCGTTCGTGGTTGAGCTGGTTGGTGACCAACTTCCACCCAGCGTTCTCCTCGCCGACCAGGCTGCTGGCCGGCACCCGGACGTCCTGGTAGTACGTCGCGCTGGTGTCGACGCCGGCCATGGTGTGCACGGGCGTCCAGGAGAAGCCCTCGGCCGTCGTGGGCACGATGAGCATCGAGATGCCGCGGTGCTTCTTGGCCTCGGGGTTGGTGCGCGCGGCCAACCAGACGTAGTCCGCGTAGGCGATGAGGCTGGTCCACATCTTCTGGCCGTTGATGACGTAGTCGTCGCCATCGCGAACGGCGGTGGTGCGTAGGGCGGCGAGGTCGGTACCGGCGCCGGGTTCTGAGTAACCGATGGAGAAGTGCAGTTCACCCGCCGCGATCTTGGGCAGGAAGAACTTCTTCTGTTCCTCGGTGCCGAACGCCATGATCGTCGGCGCGACGCTGTTGATCGTCAGGAAGGGCACGGGCACGTTGGCGATGGAGGCCTCGTCGTTGAAGATCAGCCCGTCCATCGGCGGTCGGGCCTGGCCGCCGAACTCCGTGGGCCACGACAGCGTCAGCCAGCCGTCCTTGCCCATCTGCGCGACCGTGTCGCGGTAGACGCTGCCGCGTCCCATTTCGCCGTCGCTGGAACTCAGCGCCTCGGCCCGTTCGGGGGTCATCAGCTTGGTGAAGTACGCCCGCAGCTCGCGGCGCAATTCCTCCTGTTGGGGGCTGTAGCCGATCCGCATCGCGTCATCCTCGCTGTCTTTGGGGCATGTGGGGGACTGTCTGGAGCCGTCCGGCGGCCCCATTGACCTTCCCCGGTTGTAACACGTTCTAGTCTGGGGGTCCAGGGGACGCCCCCTGGCATTGGACGGGCGAGGTCGTATTCTGACCCGCACATGATGGATGTCGTTACCCAGGGAGGTAAGTCGTGCGAGTGGAAGTCGATCGGGACCGCTGTGAAGGCAACGCGGTTTGCGTGGGAATCGCCCCAGACCTGTTCGATCTCGACGACGAGGACTATGCCGTCGTCAAGGCCGACCCCGTGCCGGAGGACCAAGTCGAGCCGGCGCAGCGGGCCATCGAGGAATGCCCAAGAGCTGCCCTGATCCGTCGAGACTAGAGGTATTCGTAAAGTGATCACGAAATCTGAGCCGACGGACCTATCCGGCATGGTCGCGGTGGTGACCGGCGCGGCTGCGGGGCTGGGCCGGGCCGAGGCCATCGGATTGGCCCGAGCGGGTGCGACCGTGGTCGTCAACGACATCGGTCCTGCGCTCGACAAGTCCGACGTGTTCGCAGAGATTGCTGCGGCGGGGGCCAAGGGCGTCGCGGTTCCGGGTGACATCAGCCAGCGAAGCACCGCAGACGAACTGGTCGCGACCGCCGACGAGCTCGGCGGGCTGTCCATCGTCGTCAACAATGCGGGCATCACTCGCGACCGGATGTTGTTCAACATGTCCGACGAGGATTGGGACTCGGTCATCGCCGTGCACCTGCGCGGGCACTTTCTGCTGACTCGCAACGCGGCGGTGTACTGGCGCGACAAGGCCAAGGCCAATGGCGGCACGGTCTACGGCCGTATCGTGAACACCTCGTCCGAGGCGGGGCTGGCCGGTCCGGTCGGGCAAGCCAACTACGGCGCGGCCAAGGCCGGCATCACCGCCCTGACCTTGACGGCGGCGCGCGGGCTGGGCCGCTACGGCGTACGCGCCAATGCCATCGCCCCGCGGGCCAGGACCGCGATGACCGCCGACGTGTTCGGCGAAGCGCCGAAACTGGCCGACGGCGAGGTCGACGCGCTGTCTCCCGAGCACGTCGTGAATCTGGTGCGCTTCCTGTCCTCGCCCGCCTCGGAGGGCGTCAACGGTCAGCTGTTCATCGTCTACGGTCCGACGGTGACGCTCGTGGCGGCGCCGGTCGCGGCGGAGCACTTCACCGCCGACGGCGCCGCATGGTCGGCTGAAGACCTCGATCGGACACTCGGCGACTACTTTGCTGAGCGCGATCCAGAACTCGGTTTTTCGGCCACCGGGCTGATGGCGTCGCGCGGTTGACAGGTTGTCCCAAGGTGTACCCGGGCGGGGTAGAACACGTTCTAGAACCAACCCGTTCGTACCTGTGCTGACCAGCGTAAATTCACTTATGTAGGCGAGTTTTGTGGTTCTTTGACACTGCGAACGTGTTCTAGTTAATATGAGCCGGCTCACTAAGAGCAACGCTTAACCCAGGGGCAGGTTGGTCGACGCGACCGTTAATTTCGGAAGTTTCGCCACACCACACCCCGCCCCGAGAATGGAGCCGAGTTGATCGAACAGCTTGCGGCTCCGGCCCGGGCCGTGGGCGGGTTCGTCGAGATGTCGTTCGACACCTTCGTCAAGATGTTCCGGCGGCCATTTCAGTTCCGTGAATTCCTTGATCAGACGTGGATGATCGCGCGGGTGTCGCTGGTGCCGACGCTGCTGGTCGCCATCCCGTTCACCGTGCTGGTGGCGTTCACGCTCAACATCCTGCTCCGTGAGATCGGCGCGGCCGACCTCTCGGGCGCCGGTACTGCATTCGGAACGATCACCCAGCTGGGCCCGGTGGTGACGGTGCTCGTCGTCGCAGGCGCCGGCGCCACGGCCATCTGCGCCGACCTGGGTGCGCGCACCATCCGCGAGGAGATCGACGCGATGCGCGTGCTCGGCATCGACCCGATTCACCGCCTGGTGGTGCCCCGCGTATTGGCGTCGACCCTGGTCGCGCTGCTGCTCAACGGCCTGGTGTGCGCGATCGGCATCTCCGGTGGATACGTCTTCTCGGTGTTCCTGCAAG
>JAHFVB010000508.1 GCA_023264755.1 Mycobacterium sp.
CGACGTCGGCGAGCACCCCGTCCCGCTCCCCGTCCGCCTCGGTGACGACGTCGGCAAGGCCGCGCAGAATCTGCGACAGGATGACCCCGGAGTTGCCCCGGGCTCCGCGCAATGCGCCCTCGGCGAGGGCGGTGGCCACGGTGACGACGTCAGCGGTCCCGGCCACGTCGGCGCTCGCGCAGGCCGAACGCATGGTGAACAGCATGTTCGTACCGGTATCGGCGTCGGCGACGGGAAACACGTTCAGACGATTTATCTCGTCGGTATGTGCGATCAATCGGTCCACCGAGGTATGCGCCCAGGCGCACAAGGCGGTCGCGTCGAGCCGACGAGGCGACATCTCGACCTCCACCCCCACCTCCAACCACGCTTCCGCCGGTGCGCGCAAGCGTAGCGAGCGCGCCCGACAGTCCGCTCGTGAAGCTCACCGCGGTGGACACCGTTTTGGTGATAGCTGCCAAGGTCGGTATCCTGGTCAGGTTGTCGGGTCGAACCGCGCGCCGGTCGCGGCGCACGACCCAGGCCCCCAAAGTACTGATCCGAGGAGTTCAACATGGCTGCCGTGTGCGATATCTGCGCGAAGGGCCCCGGCTTCGGCAAGTCGGTGTCGCACTCTCACCGCCGTACGAACCGCCGCTGGAATCCCAACATCCAGACCGTGCACGCGGTCGACCGCCCGGGCGGCAACAAGAAGCGCATCAACGTGTGCACTTCCTGCCTCAAGGCCGGCAAGGTTTCCCGGGGCTAGTTCGGTCCCGTTTCAGCTCGCGTCCAAGCTCGCATCGAGCCGGCCGCGAGTTCGGGTAGCCGCGTCGGTTGGCGCGCCTTCGACAGCGTCGAGGCAGTCGCCCACCGACGGGCTCGTGCTTAGGGCAGTCGCCAATCGATGGGCTCTGCGCCCAACTCGGCCAGTAGGTCGTTGGCGCGGCTGAAGGGCCGCGACCCGAAGAAGCCCCGCGACGCCGAGAGCGGCGATGGGTGAACTGACTCGATCGTCAGGCAATGCGTGCCGGTCAGCATCGGCTTGAGCGTGCTCGCATCGCGCCCCCACAGCACGGCCACCAGCGGCTGCGGCCGCGCGACCAGGGCCTTGATGGCGCACTCGGTCACGGCCTCCCAGCCCTTGCCGCGATGCGACGCCGGATTGCCCGGGCGTACGGTGAGCACCCTGTTCAGCAGCATCACGCCCCGCTCTGCCCACGGGGTGAGGTCGCCGCAACTCGGCGCCGGATGGCCCAGATCGGTGGCGTACTCCTTGAAGATGTTGTCGAGGCTGCGCGGCAGTGGGCGTACGTCGGGGGCCACCGAGAAACTCAGCCCGACGGCGTGCCCCGGCGTGGGGTACGGGTCCTGCCCGACGATCAGCACTCGAACGCTGTCGAACGGAAAGCTGAAGGCCCGCAGCACGTTCTGCCCGAGCGGCAGGTAGCGATGCCCCGCCGCCAGCTCCCCGCGCAGGAACTCTCCCATCTGCGCCACCTGATCCTCCACGGGGGCCAGCGCACGCGCCCAGCCTTCTTCGACGAGCTCATTGAGTGGGCGTGCAGTCACGATGGGTCAACATAGCGGACGCGATGAGCGCGCCGGCGCGGCGTCGACTTCAGAACGACTGCCAGCCTTGAGTTCCGGACCACGGCCGACCGTCGACGAGCACGCGCGGCGGCTCGCCGACGACGAGCCCGATGCGCCTCCAGTCCGCAGGCACCGGGCCGGGGAACGTCGCCACCAGGGCGTGATCTTCGCCACCGCCCAACACCCACTGCCACGGGTCGGCTCCCGTCAGCGCAGCCGCCTGCGCCACGGCGTCGCGATCGGCGACCAGATCCGCCTGCGCCAGCTCGAGGCCAACTCCGGACGCCCGAGCGAGGTGGCCGAGGTCGGCCAGCAGACCGTCCGAGACGTCGGTCATGGCGGTGGCACCCGCTTCGGCCGCCGCGCGCCCCGAGCCGTACGGCACCTGTGGCACGAGGTGGCGTTGCCGAAGCTCGTCGCAATCGTCAATGGCATTGAGCCACAGGGCATGACCGGCAGCGGATCGCCCGAGTTCCCCGCGCACCGCCACCGTGTCCCCCGGGTTCGCGCCGCTCAACAGCACCGCCGCCCGACCGTCCAACTCTCCCAACGCCGTTACCGCGATCACCCATTGCGGAGCACTCACCAGGTCACCGCCGGCGATGCCGGCTCCCATGGCACCAGCTTCCCGCCACATGCCGTCCGACAGCGCCGAGACGTCGTCGGCGGCCGTATCCCCCGGCGCGCCGAACGCGACGACGAAGGCCGTCGCCCTGGCGCCCATGGCCTCGATGTCGGCGGCATTCTGGGCAATCGCCTTGCGGCCGACCTCGATCGGTGTCGACCAGTCCAACCGAAAGTGCCGGCCTTCGACGAGCATGTCGGTCGACACCACGATCCGACCGTCGGCAGCGCGCACGACAGCGGCATCGTCACCGGGGCCGAGCAGCACCGCCTCCGGTTGTGGCCGCCCCCTCACCAATCGGTCGATGACGGCGAACTCGCCGATCGCCGCCAGGCTTTCGGATGGCGCCTCGTGGGACATCACACCTCCTACCGCTGACTCCGTGACCTGAAGGACCGCGCGACCTGCGGTACCTTTGGTCCCTGCGGCGTGGAGTCCATGCAGCCCAGCATTCCATTGAGCCGAGCGGAGGAGAGCGCGGGTGGTCGAGGCGTTCATGCTTATTCAGACCGAGGTTGGTCGCGCCGAGGTCGTTGCCAAGCAACTGGCCGCGCTGCCAGGAGTGCTCTCGTCCGAGTACGTCACTGGCCCATACGACGTCGTCGTCCGCGTCGGCGCGGCCACGCTCGACGCGCTTCAGGCGGACGTCGTCCCGCACGTGCAACAGGTGACGGGCATCACCCGAACGCTGACCTGTCCCATCGCCGACGGAGGCCGGCCCTAGAGTTGCCGGGTGGTCAACCCGAGCGCACCAGAAGATCCTGACGGACCTCCGCGGGCGGTGCTGATCGCGGCCGCGGCGGTGGCCGTTTGCGCCGTCATCGGCATCCTCGTCGTCGCCGCGCTCCACCTGAAGACGCCAGAACAACGTCCCGTGGCCATCGTGGCGATACCCGCCCCGCAGGCCGACGGCCAGGCTTGCCAGGCCCTGCTGAAGGCGTTGCCCGACCAGCTGGACGACTATCGCCGCGCCGCGGTGGCGCAGCCCGCGCCGGCCGGTGCGGCGGCCTGGCGCCGGGACGCGGATGGCGATCCCGTGATTCTGCGCTGCGGCCTGGACCGGCCGGCCGACTTCGTGGCGGGAGCCCCCGTACAGATGGTCGACGACGTGGCGTGGTTCCGCATCGCCGACACCGGCCGCACGACGTGGATCGCCGTCGACCGACCCGTCTACGTGGCGTTGACCCTGCCCGACGGATCGGGACCGACGCCGATCCAACTCATCTCGACGGCGGTCGCCAAGGCAATGCCGGCAGCCGCGGTGAACCCGGCCCCGCCGCGCTAACCGTACGGCTAGCGCAGCCCGGTGCCGCGCGCCAGCGCCGTCTCCACCATCGTGGCGAGCAACGTGGGGTAGTCCACTCCGCTGGCCGCCCACATCTGCGGGTACATGGAGATGGTGGTGAATCCGGGCATGGTGTTGATCTCGTTGATCACCGGCCCGGCGTCGGTCAGGAAGAAGTCGACGCGGGCCAGGCCCTGGCAGTCGATGGCCTGGAAGGCGCGGATCGCCAGCTGCCGCACTTCGTCGGCGACCGCGTCGTCGACCTTGGCGGGCACGTCCAGTTCGGCGGCATCGTCGAGGTACTTCGTGGCGAAGTCGTAGAAGGCGTCCTCACGCCCGC
>JAHFVB010000105.1 GCA_023264755.1 Mycobacterium sp.
CTGGCTGGGGCCGCATCGGACCTCGTAGCATCGACGGGTGAGCGCACACGTGTTGGCCGACCTGATCGCCGAGCTTCCGGACGGCACGGTGATCATCGACCCGGACATCCTGGCGTCCTACCGTCAGGACCGCGCGGCCGACCCGGACGCCGGCACCCCGCTGGCCGTCGTGCGTCCGCGGCGTACCGAAGAAGTGCAGACCGTGATGCGCTGGGCGACCGCCCACCAGATCGCGGTGGTGCCCCGCGGCGCGGGCACCGGGCTCTCCGGCGGGGCGACTGCGCTCGACGGCGGAATCGTCTTGTCGACCGAACGCATGCGTGACATCGCCGTGGATCCGGTGACCCGTACCGCGGTGGCCCAACCGGGACTGTTCAACGCCGAGGTCAAGAAGGCCGTCGCCGAGCATGGACTGTGGTATCCCCCAGACCCGTCGTCGTTCGAGATCTGCAGCATCGGCGGCAACATCGCCACCAACGCCGGCGGGCTGTGCTGCGTGAAGTACGGCGTGACAACCGATTACGTGCTTGGCCTACAGGTGGTGCTGGCCGACGGCACCGCGGTGCGACTGGGTGGACCGCGGCTGAAGGACGTTGCGGGACTTAGCCTGACGAAGCTCTTCGTGGGCAGCGAGGGCACCCTGGGCATCGTCACCGAGGTGACGTTGAAACTGCTGCCCGCCCAGCATCGCGGCTGCACCGTCGTCGCGTCGTTCGACGACGTGGCCGCGGCCGCCGCCGCGGTCGTCACGATCACCGGCAAGATCCGGCCGTCGATGCTGGAGTTCATGGACGCCGTCGCCATCAACGCCGTCGAGGACAAGCTCAAGATGGGGCTCGACCGCAAGGCTGCGGCGATGATGGTGGCAGCCTCCGACGATCGCGGCCCCGCAGGCGCCGAGGACGCCGAGTACATGGCCCGCGTGTTCACCGAAGCCGGTGCCACGGAGGTGTTCTCGACCTCCGATCCCGACGAGGGCGAGGCCTTCGTCGCCGCCCGCCGCTTCGCGATCCCCGCGGTCGAAGCCAAGGGTTCGCTGTTGCTCGAGGACGTCGGCGTGCCGTTGCCCGCGCTGGCCGACCTGGTGTCCGGCGTCGAGAAGATCGCCGAACGGCACGGCCTGATGATTTCGGTGATCGCGCACGCCGGAGACGGCAACACCCACCCGTTGATCGTGTTCGACCCCACCGACCAAGCCGAAGCCGAGCGCGCTGCGATCGCCTTCGGCGAGATCATGGACCTCGCGGTCGGGTTGGGCGGCACCATCACCGGCGAGCACGGCGTCGGCCGGCTCAAGCGGCCATGGCTGGAGGGCTACCTCGGCCCCGAGGCGATGGAACTCAACCGCCGCATCAAGCGGGCCCTCGATCCCGACAACATCCTCAATCCCGGCGCGGCGATCTAACCAGCGCAACGGAATAGGCCCTCCCCCGGCACGGGGAGGGCCTATCCGGCTTCGGATGCCGACGCTGCTTCAGCGGCGGCAGTGGGCTCAGCCCAGGTGGCCCGGGCCGCGATGAGTCAACTATGCCGCGAATCCAGCAGGACGTCTGTCGGGTGACCGGTGGAGCCACCGGATGAACTCGACGTCCACCGATCGGGGGACGCGCGCGGCCGGCTCGATGCCGCGGCTGCGAGCACCCCGCCCTGCATCAGCGTCGGCGAGTGCTTGACATTGTGTCGCCTTTGTCGTACCTATGAGACATGAAGACTAAGTTGTCTCATGAAGTGCCGGTGCGCTTCGAACTGGCCACCGCGACGACCTGGGCCGACCCGTGGCCCATGTACCGGGCGCTACGCGACCACGACCCGGTGCACCACGTGATCCCCGTCGACGCTCCGGAACACGACTACTACGTGCTGTCCCGGCACGCCGACATCTTCACCGCCGCGCGAGACCACCAGACCTTCTCCTCGGCCCAGGGGCTCACCGTCAACTACGGGGAACTGGACCTCATCGGTCTGGCGGACAACCCGCCGATGGTCATGCAGGATCCGCCGGCACACACCGAGTTCCGCAAGTTGGTCGCCCGCGGGTTCACCCCGCGCCAGGTCGAGGCGGTCGAACCGAAGGTCCGTCAGTTCGTCGCCGAACGAGTCGAGCGCATCCGCGCCAACGGCGGCGGAGACATCGTTGCCGAACTGTTCAAACCCCTACCGTCGATGGTGGTTGCGCACTATCTGGGGGTGCCCGAGCAGGACCGCGACAAGTTCGACGGGTGGACCGAGGCCATCGTCGCCGCCAACACCGCCGAGGGTGGCCTCGGCGGGGCGTTGGCAAGCCTCGGCGATGCACTTGGCGAGCTGACGGCCTACTTCACCGCACTGATCGAGCGCCGCCGCACCGACCCCCAGGACGACACGGTGTCGCACCTGGTCGCGGCCGGCATCGGCGCCGCCGACGACATCGCCGGAGTGCTGTCCATCCTGGCGTTCACCTTCACGATGGTCACCGGCGGCAACGACACCACCACCGGCATGCTCGGAGGATCGGTCCAACTGCTCGACCAGCGGCCCGATCAGCGCCGACTGTTGGCCGAAAATCCGCAGCTGATAGGCGATTCCGTCGACGAGTTCCTGCGGCTGACCGCACCGGTACAGATGCTGGGCCGCACCGCGACCCGCGACGTCACGATCGGCGACACCACCATCGCCGCGGGCCGGCGGGTGATCTTCCTCTACGGATCGGGCAACCGCGACGAACGCCAATACGGCGACGACGCAGCCGAACTCGACGTCACCCGCAAACCTCGCAACATCCTGACCTTCAGTCACGGCGCGCACCACTGCCTCGGAGCGGCGGCCGCCCGGATGCAATCCCGCGTGGCCCTGGAGGTGCTGCTGTCCCGCATTCCGAACTTCGACGTCGACCAGGACGAAATCGTCTGGGCGGGCGGCAGTTACGTACGGCGACCGCTGTCGGTGCCGTTCCGGGTGACGTAATGGTCGACTGGCTGGCCGAGCACCGCGTCACCGTCGCGGCCGACCGCATCCTCGACGCCGCCGACGAGCTGTTCACCCACCGGGACGCCGCCACCGTCGGGATGAACGAGGTCGCCAAGGCTGCGGGGTGTTCGCGTGCGACGCTCTACCGCTACTTCGAGAATCGCGACGCGCTCTACACCGCCTACGTGCACCGCGAGGCCCAACGGGTGTTCGGTGAACTGGCCGGACGACTCGAGGCCACCACGTCGCCCGGCGAACAACTCGTCGAAGCAATCCTCGCGGCGCTGCGTGCGGTCCGCGAAAGTCCGGCCCTGGCTTCGTGGTTCGCGCCCGGCCAACGCCCCATCGGCGGCGAGCTGGCGGAACGCTCGGAGGTGATCAGGGCACGTACCGAGGCGTACCTGGCCGCCCTTGGCGTCGAGGACGTCGAAAGACGGGCGCGCTGGCTGCTCCGGGTGATGATCTCGCTTCTGACGTTCCCGGGCCGCGACGCCGACGACGAACGCGCGATGCTCGAGGAGTTCGTCCTACCGACGGTGGCACCGGGCGTTCGGTCCCCGCGCTAGGCCTTGACTCGGGTCACCCGATGCAACAGCCATGCGAGCGGAATCGTCACCGCCAGCGTCGCGACGAACAACGTCGGCATCGAGCCGGTGTAGACCGGAACACGAAGCACGGACACCATGACCAACTCCATGACGACCAGATGGATCAGGAAGATCTCGTAGGAGATCTCGCCGAGGAAGACCATCGGCCGGCTCGCCATCAACTGCACATACCAGCCCCGGTCCCCCAAGGCCAACGGCGCTATCGTCAGCGTCGCGATCGCGGCGTAGAAGACGACCTTCGCCAAGGCCTCCCGCAGTTCGGCCGGTGATGTCGTGGCTTCGCCCGCGATCGGAGTGGAGACGATCAGATAGCAGACCCCGGCCAGCGGGATGCACAAGGCGCCGAAGGCCCGCGCCCCCTGAACCTGCAAGACCGCCAAGAGCATTCCGCCCAGGAACCACAGCAGATAGGTCGGCAGCCACAGCCGCGCCCCGTCGGGCAGGAAGTCGGTGGTGTGCACCAACACCAACCAGGCCGGGCTGATCAGCGCCAAGCCCGTCAGGCCGGCCAGCAGCACCCCGGGGCGCCACTGCCTGCGGCACGCCACCACGAGCAAGAGGTAGGCCATCAGCGGCAACGCGACGTAGAAGGAGGCCTCCACCGCGAGGCTCCACATCTGCGTAAGCCCTTGGTGCAGATAGGAGAACAAGTAGTTGTCGGTGTAGATCTGGGTCAGTGTGAGATTTCGGAACAACCCCATCCAGGTGTGCCCGGGGTTCGGACCCGCCGTCCGGAAGTGGTAGAGCAGGTAGGCGGCGAGCACCGTCACGACGTACGCGGGCATGATGCGCCGCACCCGATGCCAGGCGTAGCGCCGTACCGACGGCGCCGGATCACCGGCGGCCGCCGCGCGCACCCACGGCCCGAACAACAGGAAACCCGACAGCGCGAAGAACATCGGCACGCCGATCTCCATGCGGGAGTAGACCAGTCCCACGAAACCATGGGTGTACTTGCCCGTCGTATACGCCGCGTGCGTCGCCACCACCAGCAGCGCGGCCAACGCTCGGAATCCGGTCAGCCCATCAACGCGCCGGACCGTATCCGATTGGGCCAGAGTCACTTCGGCTTGTTGCCTCGATACGGCTTGGACCCCTGCTCGGGTTGGAGATTGATGAGCACACCCTGAATGCGGGTGCTCTCCAGCTTCTTCAGCGTCTGCGGGGACAGCTTGGCGGGCAATTCCACGGTGGAATGGTCCACCTTGATCGTGATGTGGCCGAAGTCGCTGCGGTGCAAGCCGCCCTCGTTGGCGATGGCCCCGACGATGGCGCCAGGGGCGACCTTGTGGCGCTTGCCGACGGCGATGCGGTAGGTCGCGAGATCATCGCGCCGCTCGCGGGACTTGCGCGCGCCGCCACCCTCGCGCGGTGGACGGTCGTCGCGCTCCCGGCGCTTCTCCGGCGGCGGCTCCGTCATCAGGAACTGGTCACCGTCGCGGCTGAGCAGCGCCAGTGCTGCGGCGATGTCGGCCAAGGGCACGTCGTTGTCGTGCTCGTAGTCCTCGATGAGCCTGCGGAACAAGTCGATCCCCGGCGCGCCAAGTGCGGTGGTGATCGGCTCGCGGAACTTCTCCACGCGCTGAGCGTTGACGTCCTCCACCGTGGGCAGCTGCGATTCGACGAGCTTCTGCCGCGCGACCCGCTCGATCGAGTTCAGCAGATGCCGTTCGCGAGGCGTGACGAACAAGATCGCGGTACCCGACCGTCCGGCCCGGCCGGTCCGTCCGATGCGGTGCACATACGACTCGGCGTCGTGCGGGATGTCGTAGTTCAGCACGTGCGAGATGCGATCGACGTCCAGCCCGCGGGCGGCCACGTCGGTGGCGATCAGGATGTCGAGCTTGCCGTCCTTGAGCGCTGCGATGGTGCGCTCGCGCTGCGCCTGAGCGATGTCGCCGTTGATGGCCTGCGCGGAGAAGCCGCGGGCCCGCAGCTTCTCGGCCACCTCTTCGGTGGCCTGCTTGGTGCGGACGAACACGATCATCGCCTCGAACGGCTCGACCTCGAGCAACCGGGTCAGCGCATCCATCTTCCGATGCCCGGAGACCTGGTAGTAGCGCTGCGTGATGTTGTCGGCGGTCGCGGTCTTCGACTCGACCTTCACCTGCACGGGGTCGTGCAGGTACTTGGTGGTGATCTTGCGGATCGCGGGCGGCATGGTGGCCGAGAACAGGGCCACCTGCTTGTACTCGGGCGTGCCCTCGAGGATGCGTTCGACGTCTTCGGCGAAGCCCATCTGCAGCATCTCGTCGGCTTCGTCGAGCACCAGGTAGTCGAGGTGGGACAGGTCGAGACTGCCCTTTTCGAGGTGGTCGATCACCCGCCCCGGAGTGCCGACGACGACCTGGGCGCCGCGCTTGAGCCCGGCGAGCTGAGGTCCGTACGGGGAACCGCCGTAGATCGGCAGCACGTTCACCGGCAGGTGCGCGCCGTAGCGACTGAACGCCTCGGCCACCTGCAGCGCCAACTCCCGGGTGGGGGCCAGCACCAGGGCCTGCGTGATGCGGCTGGTGGTGTCGATCTTCGACAGGATCGGGATCGCGAAGGCCGCCGTCTTGCCGGTGCCGGTCTGCGCCAGCCCGACTACGTCGGAACCGGCAAGCATCGCCGGAATGGTGGCCGCTTGGATGGCCGACGGCGTTTCATATCCGACGTCGGCAACGGCCTGCAGCACCGCGGGGTGAATCTGCAGGTCGGCAAAGCTGGGTTGGGCGCTCGTGGCGTCCGAATCGGGCGAGGTCATCGAGTTGGCAGTCTACGGGGTCATCCGGCCGGTGCCCGCCTCTTGGTCTTTAGCCCGGTACGGTGCGCTGTGTGAAGTGGGTCGCGGCGGTGGCAGCGGTGCTGGCTTTGGCCGGTTGCGGGTCCAGCGATTCGACCGTTTCCAAGACCCCGGAACCCACTGCGAACACCGCGGTATCCAGCCCGTCCCCGAGCATCGCGCCGACGGTGGCGGCCGGTCCGACGACCACGCCCGGGCCCGCAGATCCGTGTGCGGTGAACCTCGCCGCACCCGAGATCGCCAAGGCCGTCTCCGAGCTGCCGCGCGATCCGCGCAGCAATCAGCCGTGGAATCCCGAGCCACTGGCGGGCAACTACAACGAGTGCGCGCAGCTGTCGGTGGTGATCGTCAAGGCCAACACCAACGCCGACAACCCCAATACGCGCGCGGTGATGTTCCACCTCGGCAAGTTCATCCCGACGGGCGTGCCCGACACGTTCGGGTTCAACGGCATCGACGAGACCGCCTCCAACGGCGACACCGTTGCGCTGATGTACCTCAACGAGGCGACGGGGCTCAAGAGCGTCGTGCGCTTCCACTGGAACGGAAACGGCGTCGAGCTCATCGGCAACACCGGCGGCTGACCACTCGATTTGGCGGCGACGTGGTGTCGGACCGTTGACCTACAGTGGCGTTCGTGTTCGTGGCAGCGGAGGGGACCGAGCGCCGCGTCATCTACAGCGCATCGGATCTGGCCGCGGCCGCACGCTGCGAATACGCCCTGTTGCGCTCCTTCGACGCGCGGCTCGGCTGGGGTCCCCCGGTGTCCGCCGACGACGCGTTGCTGGCTCGCACCGCAGCGCTCGGTGACGACCACGAGCAGCGGCATCTCGACGAGCTCCGCACCACCGACCACGAGCACGTCGTGGTCATCGGGCGGCCGGCCTACACGCTGGCCGGGCTCGCGGCGGCCGCGGAGGCGACACGGGAGGCGGTACAGCGGCGCGCCGAGGTGGTCTACCAGGCGGCGATGTTCGACGGCCGGTTCCTGGGGTTCGCCGACTTCCTGATCCTCGAGGGCGACCGCTACCGGCTCCGCGACACCAAACTGGCCCGCTCGGTGAAGGTCGAGGCGCTACTGCAACTCGCCGCCTATGCAGACACGCTCACCCGCGCCGGGGTGCCGGTGGCGCCCGAGGTCGAGCTGGTGCTCGGCGACGGCGCGGTGGCCAGCTACCGCACCGACGAACTGCTGCCCAACTATGGGCCGCGGCGCGACGCGCTGGAGCGGCTGCTCGACACCCACCTGGCCGGCGGTGTCGCCGTGTCGTGGGAGGACGCCCACGTCCGCGCCTGCTTCCGCTGTCCGGAGTGCACCGTCGCGGTGCGGGCCAGCGACGACCTGCTGCGCGTCGCGGGGATGCGCGTCAGCCAACGCGCCCGGCTGCTCGACGCCGGGGTGAGCACCCTGCCCGAGCTGGCCGCACACCAGGGCCCGGTTCCGGAGCTGTCCAACCGCACGGTGCAGGCGCTCACCGCCCAGGCCCGGCTTCAGGTGACCGCCGGGACGGACGGCAAGCCGGCCTACGAGGTCATCGACGCCCAACCGCTCATGGTGTTGCCCGACGCCGACAAGGGCGACCTGTTCTTCGACTTCGAGGGTGACCCACTCTGGACCGTCGACGGCAGCGAATGGGGGCTGGAATACCTCTGGGGCGTACTGACCACCTCCGACGAGTTCACCCCGTACTGGGCGCACGACCGCGCCAGTGAACGGCAGGCCCTGATCGACTTCCTCGCCATGGTGCGCAAGCGGCGCAAGCGCTACCCCGGCATGCACGTCTACCACTACGCGGCCTACGAGAAGAGCACGCTCCTGCGCCTCGCCGGCCGTTACGGAGTCGGCGAGCACGACGTCGACGAACTGCTGCGCAACGGCGTCCTCATCGACCTCTATCCGTTGGTGCGCAAGAGCATTCGCGTCGGCACCGAGAGCTACAGCATCAAGTACCTGGAACCGCTCTACATGGGCAACGAGCTACGCAGCGGCGAGGTCACCACGGCCACCGACTCCATCACGCAGTACGCCCAATTCTGCGCACTGCGCGACGAGGGCCGCACCGACGAGGCGGCCAACGTACTCAAGGAGATCGAGGACTACAACCGGTACGACTGCCGGTCCACCCGCCGGCTGCGCGACTGGATGATGGCGCGCGCCATCGAATCGGGCGTACCGCCCCGAGGTCCCCAACCGGTCACCGACGGCGGGCCAGCCGAACCCACGGACCAGGTCGAGCGGGCACTGCTCAAGTTCGCCGGCGACGGCACCGAGCACCGCACCGCCGAGCAGACGGCCGTCGCGATGATCGCCGCGGCCCGCGGGTACCACAAGCGCGAGGACAAGCCGTTCTGGTGGGCGCACTTCGACCGCGTCAACAACCCCGTCGACGAATGGGCCGACAACAGCGGGGTCTTCGTCGCCGAGCACGCCGTCGTCGTCACGGACTGGCATCAGCCGCCCCGGGCCCGCAAACCGCAGCGCCACGTCCGGATGACGGGCGAGCTCGCGAACGGCGAACTCGCCCGCGACATGTACGCGCTGTACGACCCGCCGTCGCCGACCGGCCTCGCCGAGGATCCCGACCGCCGGGGTTTCGGATCGGTGACCGTGCTGGAGTGCGACAACGCCGAGGCCCCCACCGAAGTGGTGGTCGCCGAGCGGCCGCCCAAGGACGGCGACGCGTTCGAGCGGCTGCCGTTCGCGCTGACCCCGGGACCGCCCATCAACACCAGACCCCTTCAGGAGTCGATCGCCGAGACCGCGGCCACGGTCGCGGCGGGGCTGGCCAACCTGCTCGCCGACGCCGTGACCGACATCCTCTTGCGCCGGGCCCCGCGCACCGTCAGCGGCGGCCCACTGCCCCGCACCGGGGACGTCGCCGCCGACCTGACTGCGGCGCTGCTGGACCTCGACTCGTCCTACCTCGCGGTGCACGGGCCCCCAGGCACCGGCAAGACGTTCACCTCGGCCCGGGTCATCGCCAACCTGGTCCTTGCACACGGATGGCGGGTGGGCGTGGTCGCGCAGTCGCATGCGGTGGTCAAGAACCTGTTCGGCGACGTCATGGCCGCCGGGGTCGACGGGGCCAGGATCGGCAAGAAGCTCAACACCGTCAACTCGGGCTGGACCGAGCTCACCAACCCCGAGTTCGCCGGCTTCCTCGCCGCGCACGACGGATGCGTCGTCGGTGGGACGGGTTGGGACTTCGCCAACGCCAACAAGATTCCCCGGCTGGCGCTCGATCTACTGGTCGTCGAGGAGGCCGGCCAGTACAGCCTGGCCAATACCATCGCGGTGGCCCCCTCGGCCCGAAACCTGATGCTGCTGGGCGACCCGCAGCAGCTGCCGCAAGTCAGTCAGGGCACCCATCCGGAACCCGTCGATCAATCGGCCCTGGGCTGGCTGGTCGAGGGCCATCACACCCTGCCCCCTGCACGCGGCTACTTCCTCGATTGCTCGTTCCGGATGCACCCTGCGGTGTGCGGACCGGTGTCGCGGCTGTCCTACGACGGCCGGCTCCGCGCCCGCGAAGACGTCAGCGCGGCGCGCCACCTGGACGGCGTACTGCCAGGAGTTCGGGCGCTGATCGTCGACCACGACGGCAACTCGACCGACAGCCCGGAGGAAGCCGACGCCATCGTCGCCGAGCTCGGGAAGCTGCTCGGGGCCGCCTGGACCGACGAACACGGCACCACCGCGCTCACCGAGGATCACGTCCTGGTCGTCACCCCGTACAACGCGCAGGTGGTCACCTTGCGGCGCAAGCTCGATGCGGCCGGCCTGACGGGCGTCGAGGTGGGCACCGTCGACAAGTTCCAGGGCCGACAGGCTCCGGTGGTGTTCGTGTCGATGGCGGCGTCGGCCGCCGAGGACGCGCCACGCGGGGTGGCGTTCCTGTTCAACCGGAACCGGCTCAACGTGGCCGTCAGCAGGGCCAAGTACGCCGCCGTCATCGTCCGATCGGCGCTGCTGACCGACTACCTGCCCGCCACCCCGGACCGGCTCGTCGAACTCGGCGCGTTCCTGTCGCTGAGTGCGTGTGATACACCCACGGAGTGAGTGACATGCTGACCGACCGGCTGACGGATCTCGTCGGCGCGCGCCACGTGAGCTCCGATCCCGACGTCCTGGCCGGGCGCTGCACCGACTACACCGGCCGATACCGGGGCCACGCGTCGGTCCTGGT
Organism: Mycobacterium sp.; assembly: GCA_023264755.1. Lineage (GTDB taxonomy): Bacteria > Actinomycetota > Actinomycetes > Mycobacteriales > Mycobacteriaceae > Mycobacterium. Next base: position 10,527 of record JAHFVB010000105.1, read on the forward strand.
GCGGCCGGGGTCTACCGACGAGGTGGCCGCCGTGCTCCTGGCGTGCCGGGATGCGGGCAGCTACGTCACGGTGCAGGGCGGCCGCACGTCGCTGGTGGCGGGCACCGTCCCAGAACACGACGACGTGCTGCTGTCCACCGAACGACTGTCCGACATCGGCCCCATCGACGCGAAGGAACGACGCGTGCGGGTCGGCGCCGGGACCACCGCGGCGGCGGTGCAGCGGGCCGCCGCCGAAGCGGGTCTGGTGTTCGGCGTCGATCTGGCGTCCCGGGACAGCGCGACCGTCGGCGGCATGGCGGCGACGAACGCCGGCGGGTTGCGCACCGTGCGCTACGGGAACATGGGCGAGCAGGTGCTCGGACTCGAAGTCGTCCTGCCCGACGGATCGGTGGTGCGCCGCAGCAGCGACGTGCGACGCGACAACACCGGCTACGACCTGGGTGCGCTGTTCGTCGGCGCCGAGGGCACCCTCGGCGTGATCACGGCACTCGACCTGCGCTTG
>JAHFVB010000106.1 GCA_023264755.1 Mycobacterium sp.
TCTGCTCGACGGCGAACCCCACACCCACGCCGACCGGCCGCGTCGCGTCCGCCAATCCGGCGAGCCGTTGCGCATCGGCATCGGTGGACCGGTGGGCTCTGGCAAGACCGCCCTGGTGGCCGCGCTGTGCCGCCAGCTGCGCGACGAACTGTCGCTGGCCGTACTGACCAACGACATCTACACCACCGAGGATGCCGACTTCCTACGTCGCCACGCCGTGCTTCCCGACGAGCGCATCACCGCCGTGCAGACGGGCGGCTGCCCACACACCGCCATCCGGGATGACATCACCGCCAACCTCGACGCCATCGACGATCTGATCGCGGGCAACCCGCGTCTCGACCTCATCCTCGTCGAATCGGGCGGGGACAACCTGACCGCCACCTTCTCGTCGGGTCTGGTCGACGTGCAGATCTTCGTCGTCGACGTCGCGGGCGGGGACAAGGTGCCACGCAAGGGGGGACCCGGAGTGACGTTCTCGGATCTGCTGGTGATCAACAAGACCGACCTGGCGCCCATGGTGGGGGCCGATCTCGACGTGATGCGCCGGGACGCGGCCAAGGTGCGCGGCGACCGGCCGTTCGTGCTGATCTCCTTGGCGGATGACCCGACCGCGGCGCAGGTCCTCGACTGGGTGCACCAGCAGCTGCGCGTGCCGGTCTGAGCAGGCCCGCCGCCATGCTCTCCGATGTCCTGATCGTCGCCTCGCCCGGCCGCTCCCCGCGGATCGAATGTGCTGGCGGGGTGGCAGGCCGCCGCACCGAGGCCGATACCGTGCACCTGATCTCCACCGCGGCGACGCCGCTGGGTGGCGACACCGTCAGAGTGCGGGTGGTCGTCGAGCCAGGCGCCGTGCTGCGGCTGCGCAGCGCCGCGGCGACGATGGCGATGCCGGGCCGGGTCACGATGGAGTCGAGGTCCTACTGGGAGCTCGAGGTCGGGGGCCGGTTGGACCTCGACCCGCAGCCGACCATCGTCGCGGGGCTGGCGCGGCACGTGACGTCGACCCGGCTGCGGGTGAGCGGTGAGGGCAGCGTGCGGCTGCGCGAGCGCATCCAGCTCGGCCGGTCCAACGAACGCGAGGGCTTCTGGTCCGGTTCGCTACACGCTGACGTCGACGCCAGGCCCCTGCTGCGGCACCGCGTCGAAATGGGGGTGGGCTCGGTGACCGACGACGAGCTCGGCACGCCGCTGGCAACCATCAGCGAATTGCGTTACCCCGAAACCGCTTTCGACGCCGAGGGCACGCTGCTGGAACTCGCCGCAGGAGGTTGCCTGGCGACGTGGCAGGGGGAGCGGCTGTAACCCACGCCCCGCCCGCCGGGCCTAGCTGGCGGCCTTCTCGGTATCCCGCACCGACGCGGCGATGTCCTCGAGCTGCTCGATGCGTGTTCGCGCGTAGGCCTGTTGCTCGGTGATGGTCAGCTGACCGCGCTCGCGGCTGAGGAACGTCACCGCCCACGACAGCAAGGTCGCGATCTTGGTCTTGAAGCCGACCAGGTAGATCAGGTGCAGGCCCAGCCAGGCCAGCCAGGCGATGAAGCCACTGAACTCGAGTTTGCCGACCTGCGCCACGGCGTTGTACTTCGACACCGTCGCCATCGAGCCCTTGTCGAAGTAGCTGAAGGGTTCGCGCGGCTTGGGCACGGTGCCGTGCTCGCGCGCCTTGGCCTCGTTCTGGATGATCTTGGCCACGTACTTGGCGCCCTGGATGGCGCCCTGCGCCATGCCGGGAACACCCTCGACGAACGCCATGTCACCGACCACGAATACGTTCGGGTGCCCGGGAATCGACAGGTCTGGATTGACCTTGACGCGGCCGGCGCGGTCGACCTCGACGTCGGACTGCTCGGCGAGTTCGCGACCGAGCGGGCTCGCCGCCACGCCGGCCGACCACACCTTGCAGGCGGATTCGATGCGCCGGATGGTGCCGTCGGCGTCCTTGACGGTGATGCCGTTGCGGTCGACGTCGGTCACCATGGCGTTGAGCTGAACCTCGACGCCCATCTTCTCGAGCCGCTCCTGCGCCTTGAGGCCAAGTTTCTTGCCCATCGGGGGCAGCACCGCGGGCGCCGCGTCGAGCAGGATGACGTTGGCCTCGGTCGGGTCGATGTGCCGGAAGCTGCCCTTGAGCGTCTGGTCGGCCAGCTCCTGGATCTGGCCGGCCATCTCGACACCGGTCGGACCGGCCCCGACGACGACGAAGGTCAGCAACTTCCTGCGGCGCACCGGGTCGCTGGACCGCTCGGCCTGCTCGAACGCGCCGAGGATGCGGCCACGCAGCTCCAGTGCGTCGTCGATGGTCTTCATGCCCGGCGCGAACTCGGCGAAGTGGTCGTTGCCGAAGTACGACTGACCGGCGCCGGCCGCGACGATCAGCGTGTCGTACGGGGTCACGTAGTCGTGTCCCAGCAGCTCCGAGGTCACGGTCTGGGCGGCGAGGTCGATGTGCGTGACGTCGCCCAGCAGCACCTGGGCGTTCTCCTGCTTGCGCAGGATCAACCGGGTGGGCGGGGCGATCTCGCCCTCGGAGATGATCCCCGTAGCCACCTGGTAGAGCAGCGGCTGGAACAGGTGGTGCGTCGTGCGGGCGATCAGCTTGACGTCGACGTCGGCCTTCTTCAACTTCTGGGCGGCGTTCAACCCGCCGAAGCCCGAACCGATGATGACGACCTTATGCCGATCCGTTGCCGTAGCTCCGGGGTGGCTCATTGCTGCTCCTCGCCGACGAAAACCCAATCAATACAACCCATAGGTTAGTCGGGGACCATCCCGCGAGCGCGGTGAGATAACCCACCGCACCGTTTGTTCACTACGGGAGCAGCGGCTTGAGTGCCTCCGCAGCCGCCGTGATGGCTCCCGGTACGTACCCGTGGACGGTGGTTGGCATGTTGATGACGACCCCGTCGACACCGGCGTCGAACACCTTGGTCTTGAGCTGTTCGGCCACGCGCTCGGCGCTGCCGACGACCATCCGTTGGGCCCGCTCCGCCGGAATTGCGTCCGGGCCCGCCCGGTCGTCGATGAGCACCGTCGCAAGCACGCTCGTCTTCAACGTGGCCGGGTCTCGGTCGAGCTCTTCGCATCGGCGCTTGACGACGTCGAGCTTGCCGCGGAGCTCGTCGAAGCCGGACGTCAGGTTGAGGTGGTCGAAGTACTTGGCGGCCAGCGGGATGGTCTTCTGCTCGCCGCTGCCCCCGATCAACAGTGGAATGTGCTCGCGGAAGCGAGGTTCCGCCATCGCCTCCACCGTCCGGTAGTACTGGCCCGAGAAGGTGGGCCGTTCACCTGCGAGCATCGGCAGAATGATCTGCAGCGCTTCGCCGAGCTTGTGGAAGCGATCGGTGAAGGTGCCGAACTCGAAGCCGAGTGAATCGTGCTCGAGTTCGAACCAACCGGTCCCGATGCCGAGCAGCGCCCGCCCCTGGCTGATCACGTCGAGCGTGGTGATGGCCTTGGCCAGCAGAGTTGGATTGCGGTACGAGTTTCCCGTCACCATGGTGCCCAACTGCACGTGCTTGGTGACCGCCGCCAATGCGCCGAGCGCCGTGTACGCCTCGAGCATCGGTTGGTCGGGCGTTCCCAGCATGGGCAGTTGGTAGAAGTGGTCCATCACGAAGACGGAGTCGAAACCGGCCGCGTCGGCTTCCTGGGCCTGGGCGATGACGGTGGGAAACAGCTCGGAGACGCCGGTGCCGTAGGAGAAGTTCGGAATCTGCAGGCCGAGTCGGATGCTCACCGGCTCACGCCGATCAGCGGCTTGAGGGCTTCGCCGAGTGCGGTGATCTGGCCAGGGTGGTAGCCGACGACCGCGGTGGGCAGGAATAGGACGACGCCGTCGATGCCGGCGTCGAACACCTTGGCCTTGAGTTGTTCGGCTACGTCTTCTGCGGAGCTTCCGGCGATCATCCGCTGCTTCATGTCCGCTGGGATCAAGTCGGCGCTCACCCCCTCTCCGAACATCACGCCCACCAGCATGCTGGTCTCCAGGGTGGCCGGGTCACGATCGAGCTTCTCGCAGTTCTCCTTGACGACGTCGACCTTGCGGGCCAGTTCGTCGAAGCCCGCGATCACGTTGAGGTGATCGAAGTGCTTGGCGGCCAGCGGGATGGTCTTCTTCTCTCCGCTGCCCCCGATCAACAGTGGAATGTGGTCGCGGAAACGGGGATTGGCCATCGCCTCCACGGTGCGGTAGTACTTGCCCGAGAACGTGGGCCTTTCGCCCTTGATCATCGGGACGATGATCTCCAGCGCTTCACCGAGTTTGTCGAAGCGCTCGGTGAAGGTCCCGAACTCGTAACCGAGCTGGTCGTGTTCGAGCTCGAACCAACCCGTGCCGATGCCGAGGATGGCGCGCCCCTGACTGATCACGTCGAGTGTGGTGATCGACTTGGCCAGGTGCGTCGGGTTGCGATAGGTATTGCCGGTGACCAGGGTGCCCAGCTGCACGGTCGACGTGGCCATGCTGAGTGCGCCCAGGGCGGTGTACGCCTCGAGCATCGGCTGGTCGGGGGTGCCGAGGCCAGGCAGTTGATAGAAGTGGTCCATCACGAAGACCGAGTCGAAGCCGGAGGTGTCGGCTTCTTGAGCCTGAGCGATCACGGTGGGGAAGAGTTCGGCGACGCCGGTGCCGTAGGAGAAGTTGGGAATCTGTAAGCCGAGCCGAATGGTCACATAGTCGACCTAACCACCGATCCCGCAGGCGGGTCGCTCGTTTCGCTTCCCGCGAAGGGCGGAATAAATCGACTGTGTGTCAGCCGAAGTGGGCGAGCGCGCCGTGGCTGACGTGCAACGTCTGCCCGGTGATGTGGCGAGCGGCCGGCGTGGTCAGGAATAGCGCAAGCCGGGTGAGCTCGGCGGCTACCGACGGCGCGGTGCCCGCAATCCCTTCGTACCCGGGTTCGACGCCTCGGCCCGCGGCCACCGAATTGACGGTGATGCCGCGGATTCCGAAGTGGGCGGCCTGACCGGCAGTCCAGTTGGAGACCGCGGCCTTGATGGCGGCTTCCGGACTGCCCTCGCGCACCGCTTCGGGCACGACGTTGACGATCGCTCCTCCGGAGCGCAGATGATCGCCGAGGATCTGGACGGTCAGCACCGCCGACAGCAGCGTCGCGTCGAGCGCGCTGCGCCACGCGGCAGCCTGTTCGGTGAGCGTGTACGTGCGTGGGTCGCCGCCGATCCACTGGGGTGCGGGCACGTTGACGATGGTGTCGAGGTGGTGGGGGAACAGACTGCGGGCCTCTTCGAGGCTGGCCGGATCGGTGTTGTCGAACACGATCGAGTCGACGTCCAACTCCTTGGCGGCGACCTCGAGGTCGGCGCGCCGTGCGCCCGCGATCACCACGGTGTGGCCCGCATCGCGGAAGCCCTCTGCGATGGTGCGTCCAAGTTCGGTGTCGCCACCGGTCAGCAACATGTCCATGGCCACGGCCTCCTCGTGTTCAACGCTGAACCCAGCGAGTCGAGCATTATGTTACTGGACGGTAGCTAGCGGTGGAAATCGCCACGCGGAGCTGTGGGGACAGCCCCGGTTGGCTTGTCCTAGGGTTTCACCGTGCCGAGCATCCAGCCGAAGCCTTGACCCCTTCGATCGGGGTGCCCCGGTGGCTCCTTCCGCTGGCCGCCGTGGGCGCGATCTTCGTGGTACTGCCCCTGGTCGCGGTCGCCGCCAGGGTCGACTGGTCGCGGTTCTGGTCGTTGATCACCAGCACCTCGTCGGTGTCGGCGTTGAAGTTGAGCCTGGCCACCTCCTCGTCGAGCACGCTGTTGTGCATCGTGTTGGGCGTCCCGATGGCGCTGGTGTTCGCCCGAAGCGAGACCCGCTTGGTGCGGTGGACGCGACCGCTGATCTTGCTGCCGCTGGTGCTGCCCCCGGTGGTCGGCGGTATCGCCCTGCTGTACGCGTTCGGCCGGCTCGGGCTGATCGGGCAGTACCTCGAGGCCGCCGGCATCCACATCGCGTTCACGACGTCGGCCGTCGTGCTGGCGCAGGCATTCGTCTCGTTGCCGTTCCTCGTCATCGCGCTGGAGGGGGCCGCGCGCACTGCAGGCACCCAGTTCGAGTCGGTGGCGGCGACGCTTGGCGCGCGTCCGACCACGGTGTGGTGGCGGGTGACGTTGCCTTTGCTGGCGCCGGGGCTGGTGTCGGGGGCGGTGCTGGCGTTCGCCCGCTCGCTGGGGGAGTTCGGCGCGACACTGACGTTCGCGGGGTCGCGTGAGGGCGTGACTCGGACGCTACCGCTGGAGATCTATCTGCAACGCGAGGGCGATCCCGACGCCGCCGTTGCGCTGTCGGTGTTGTTGGTGGGGGTGGCCGCGGTCGTCGTGGTTGGACTGGGCAGCCGGAGGCTGAAGGCCGGTGGCGTCAGTGGTTGGTGAGCCTTTCCGCGGCGTGGCCGCCGAGAGCTGCGGCGGGTACTCGACGTGAGCGGCGTCGAGGTGCGCGCGGCGCTCGAAAGCCGTTGTCTTGAAGTGGAATTGAGCATCGCTCCAGGTGAGGTGCTGGCACTTCTGGGTGCCAATGGAGCAGGCAAGTCGACGGTGCTTCACATCATCGCCGGACTGGTGCGCCCCGATTCCGGGGTCGTCCGGGTGGGAGAACGCACCCTCACCGACACCGCGGCCGGCGTCCACGTCGAGACCTACGACCGCCGAGTCGGCTTGTTGATGCAAGATCCACTGCTGTTTCCACACCTGAGCGCGGCGGCCAACGTCGCGTTCGGCCCGCGCAGCGGAAGAGCGCGCAGTGGAAGAGCGCGCAGTGGAAGAGGGCGTGCCCGCAACGATGCCCGCCGCGTTGCGCAGCACTGGCTCGGCGAGGTGGACGCCGTCGAGCTGGCCGACCGCATGCCGCGTCAGCTGTCCGGGGGGCAGGCTCAGCGTGTCGCGCTGGCCCGCGCCTTGGCGGCAGCTCCGGAAGTGCTCCTGCTCGACGAGCCCATGGCGGGTCTCGACGTCGGCAGCGCCACCGCGATGCGTCAGTTGTTGCGTCGGGTGCTGGTCCGCGACGGTCGGGCCGCGCTGCTCGTCACCCACGAATTGCTCGACGTCGTGACGCTTGCCGACCGCGTCGTGGTGCTCGAGGCGGGTCACGTCGTCGAGTCCGGACGCGCGGCGGCCCTGCTCGCCGCGCCGCGCAGCCGTTTCGGGGCGCGCTTCGCAGGCGTCAACCTGGTCAGCGGGCGACTCGGGGCCGAGGCGACACTCCATACCGACTGGGGGGCGACCTGGCACGGGAGGCCAAGCGCCGAACTGCCCATCGGTGCCCCCGCGGTGGCCGTATTCAGCCCAGCTTCGGTGGCCGTCTACCGGGCGGAACCGCACGGCAGCCCCCGCAACGCCGTCGCCGTGACCGTGGCCGAGTTGGAACGCGGCGGGCCTGCGGTGCGGGTGCGGGGCGAGGCACAACCCGACGGCGCACCCGGATTGGCCGCCGACGTGACGGCGGAGGCTGCGGCCGAGTTGAAGTTGGCGCCGGGGGAGCGGGTGTACTTCGTGGTCAAGACGCTGGAGGTCGCGCTGCACCCGGCGCCGTAACGACTCTCGGAACGGCGGCGATCAACGGGTCAGACGCCGGACGCCCGCCCCGAGCGGCCGTCCGCCTCGTTTTGCTGCCAGCAACTGCCCGAGTATTGCCATAGCTGGCCTTATCGGCAATCAGCAAAGTCACAGTTTGACACTCTAAGAGCAACTCACACTTGCGTCACGGCGGTAACACGGTAGTTTCTTCCCCATGCAGCACCCGGATGTACGTGGCCGACGCCCCAAGCGCCTCTTGAAATCGTTGGCGGTCGCCGCCGTGGCGGGCGCCACCACCGTCTCGCTGGCGTTCCCTGGCGGGGTCGCACTCGCCGACCCCGAACCCGCGCCGCCGCCCGCACCCGTCCAACCGCTGCCGGCCGCGCCGCCCCCACCTGATCCGAACGCGCCCCCGCCAGACCCCAACGCGCCGCCGCCGGATCCGAACGCGGTACCCGCACCGCCACCGGAGCCGGGGCGGATCAACAATGCCCCCGGCAATTTCAGCTACGTGCTGCCGGGCGGCTGGAAGTTGTCCGACAACACCAACCTGTCCTACGGGCAGGCGCTCTTGACCAAGGTCCCGGCTGCCGGAACGGAGCAGGCTCCGACCGACACCAGCGTGTTGCTCGGTCGCCTCGACCTCAAGCTGTTCGCCGGCGCCGAGACGGACGACGCCAAGGCGGCCACCCGGCTCGCGTCGGACATGGGCGAGTTCTTCATGCCGTTCGCGGGCACGCGAATCGACCAACAGGCCGGCCCACTGAACGCCGCGGGCCTGCCTGGAGCGTTCTCGTCGTACACCGTGAAGTTCACCGATACCACCAAGCCCGACGGACAAATCTGGGCCGGAGTGGTCGGGGACGCGCCTGCGCCCGGCACGCCGCGCGGTCAACGGGCCCCCGAGCGCTGGTTCGTGGTGTGGCTCGGCTCGGCCACCAACCCCGTGGACAAGGTGGCGGCCACCACGCTGGCTCAGTCGATCCGTCCGTGGACGCCGCCGCCCCCGCCGGATGCTCCTCCGCCAGACCCGAACGCGCCGCCAACGCCGGTTGCGCCAGGGCAGCGCCCCGAGGTGGGCGTCCCGGTGCCGGTCCAGAACGCGCCGCCGGGGATGACCCCGGGGGGCTGACGGGCGGATCCGTCGGGTGCTGGCTACCTAGGCCACGTCGGGTGCTGGCTACCTAGGCCACGTCGGGTGCTGGCTACCTAGGCCACTCGGGGTCGGCCCACGAGTTCCTGGGCAACCGACCCCGGGCGTAGTGGGGGTCGTCGGCGATTCGCCGTCGGGCGCTGAGGTGGATTTTCGCGTCAGCGGGGACGGGGCGCCGGCGGTGGGCCAATAACGTCCAGTACCAACCCCCGGGATGCATGATGCCGGTGGCGTGCTGCTCGGTGACCGAGGGCAGCGGCCGGTCGGCACGTACCAGAAGTCCCGCCGCCAGCGCGCCGTCGACGACCCACTCGAGAGCGACGTCGCTCAGCCGCGGCTCCTCGAGGAAGCCGCCTCCGATATCGGAGTGCGTGCCCGGAAACCACACCTCCTCGACCGCCTGCTGACACGGGGCGACGAGGAACTCCTGGAACGGGCGGCGCTCCTCGTCGACGGCGACCGCATGACGACCGGCGGTGATGTTGGGCAAAGTCCGTGTGTAGGGCCATTCCATGCTGCGACGGAGCGCACCGGGAGCGCGGACGGTATCCCAGAGTCCGAGGTAGGTGACCGGCACCCAGTAGTGGCCGTCGACTTCTTGGGAAGCGGCCGCGGCGAACCGCTCGGTTCGGAGAAAGTCGTCGTAGGTCCATTTCGGCTTCCGGCGTGCGTAGTTGCTCACCGCGTAGGTGGCCAGGTGCTCCGAGCCCGGTCGCAGCAGGCCGGTCATGTTGAGCAGCCCGGTCAGCGCGCGGGCGCAGTACCCACCCCGGCCGAAGCCGAAGATGAAGAGTTCGTCTCCCGGCTTCCAGTGCTCGATGAGAAAGGTGTAAGCCGCTTCCAGGTTGGTCCGCAGGCCTGCACCGAACGTCGACCCGACCAGGCTCGAGACTCGTCGCGCCGTCGGGGTGCCAGCAACTGCCGGGGACTGGGTCCCGACACCCGGGTCGTAGTAGGTCAGCTGTCGGCCCGGGACGTTCTCCAGGCTCCGAAAGAGTTGAATGACGTTGGTGTCGCCGCGCGTCTGCACGTCCCCGTCGGCGTCGTCGAGGCAAATGACCATTCGCGTCATCGCAACCCCCCAACGCGACCGCACGCTGCGTTCTGCCCGCCCAGTTAGCAGGCCTCCCGCTGGCTCACTTCCACAGTGTGTAACGACGTTGCTAAAGGGGTGCTAGTCGATCTACTAGGAAAAAGCGCACAGAAATTCACATCTAGCGAAATCGCCACGAACCCGGGCCCGGCGGCGGATGCTCGGGGGTCGGGTCCGGCCAGTGACACGTTCGCTGGAAGCCGTTCGCCACTCGACAGAACGAGCAACGACCGCGGACGCCGCGGCGAACGCGTGGGGGTTAGCGCCTGCTGCTCTTGCGGACGAAGCCGTACAGCACCAGCAAGATCACCGCGCCGACCAGCGCACCCAAGAACGAATGCTTGATCGGCGGGGTCAGGTCGAACTGGTGCGGCGGGAAGACGAGGCTGCCGAGGGTGCCGCCCACCCAGCCGCCGATGATGCCCAACAAGGCGGTTGCGATGATCCCCATGTCTTGGCGGCCGGGCACGAGCAAGCGTGCGACGAAACCCACGATGAGCCCGAGGACAATCATCCAAACGATGTGCAAGATCACGTCGAGCTCGTTTGTGTCGCCAGCCTGGTAGCAGAATAACTGCGCGCCCGGCGGCGGGAGGGCGCCGCGCCGTCACAGCGCGGCGAGTACCCCGCGCAGCGCCGCGTTGAGACTGCCCGAGCCGGACCGGTACAGCGGACCGCGTCCATCGGACAACAGCATTCGCAGTCGCGCCATGCCGCGCACCCGGATCCCGCGGGGCTCCTCGAGTCTGCCGATCAGGTCGTCGATGATCCCGGCCGCGTGGTTCACGGCCTCGCGACGGACGGGAACCCGCGGACGTCCCCAGCCACTTGCGTCGGCGGTGGCGTCGGCGAGCACCAGTCGCAGGGCCCGAGCGAGCTGGTCGCGCTCTTGCGCGCTTGCCAATCGCAAGCAGTGCAGCGCCAGGGCGGTCCCCGGTAGCGGATTCTCGCCAGCCTCCAGAGCGTGGTCGTAGCGGGCGGCGAAGATGCGCGCGCTGAGTCGAGCCCACCATCCGGGGGGTGTGTGAAGCGCGCGCGGTCGGGGTGGTGCGTTGAGTTCGCGACCGATCGGGTCGGTCCACATGGGATGCGGTGACATGAGCTGTCGGTTCCTTCGTCGTCGATTCGAGGTCGCCAAACGTGACCGACTATGACGCTATACCGGTCACGATGACCAGTCAATCGGATATACCGGTCACGTTGGGGTTAGAGTGGTGCCATGTCGAGCGCAGCCCACTGGACCGGGGACACGGAGACCAAACC
>JAHFVB010000509.1 GCA_023264755.1 Mycobacterium sp.
GGAATTGGCTTCACTCCGAAGACCACTATTACTGGATTACGTCATATCTGGCGGCAAGGGGACTTCAACGGGCCACGTGTCGGCTCATCGCAGTCAACACCCTCGGGTTGAGCCTGATCCCCCTGTTGACCATCATCAGCAGATTCGGTCCGACGGGAACGCGCGAGCGCTGGCTGATCATTGCGGTGACCGTGAGCTGCTTTTCGCTGGGCACGGTGTGGCTGAAGTCCGGCTGGCCCTCCCGCACGCAATCCCGACGACGCATCGTGTACGGCGGCGCCTGCGTAGCCCTCGTCTGCCTGCTGCAACCAGTCGCTCAACTGGGCTTCATCGGAGTCAGCGCGTTCATCGTGCTCTCGGCGTTCGCGGCGCTCTTCCACGACGGGCGACTGGTCGCGTACACGTGGATCGTGGCGGGTGCGACGCTCATCGCGCTGGCGGTCCGCGTCGGAACGTTCGATCCCGCGCTGACGGCGTGCGTGGTCGCGCTGTTCGTGCTCATCAACATGTTCGTGGTGTTCATCTGCCGCAACGTCATACGCCTGGTGAGCACCACGGTTCACCACAGTGAACTCGATCCCTTGACGGGGTTGCTGACCCGGGACGCGTTCTTCGACCGCGTCGCGACCATGGTGGCCGCCCGGGATCGAAACGACGACCGCTACCTTGCGATCATCGTCGTCAGCCTCGACAGCTTCTCGCTGTTGACCGCAACCCGCGGGTACGCCGGCGGCAACGAAGCGCGGGTGGCGATCGGACACCGCATCGCCGAAACGCTGCGCCGCGACGCCCTGCTGGCCCACGTCGGGGAATCCGACTACCTGCTGGCCGACACCTTCTCGAGCTCCGACGCCAAGGTGCTCACCGACCGCCTGCAGCACAGCGTCCGCACCGCGCCATATCGCCTGACTGCGAGCATCGGCGTAGTGACCACACCCATCGCTCAGCTCGTCGGCCATCCTCCGCACGAGGTCATCGAAGAACTCATCACGATCACTACCTCCAACATGTACGCCGCGCGCAGAAGCGGCGGCCAGTGCACCAGGGCCACCGTGAACCCGACACTGACGTCGCTGGATGATCTCGATTCCGATTGGGACGACGACAACCTGACGGCTTAGGCCCGATCCACGGCCGACCCCAGGCCGACCCGCGTCAACCCGAGTCGACCCCAGGCCGCCCCGCGTCAACCCGAGTCGCCCCGAGTACCCGCGATCGCGCGCCAATCGCACGCCGTAGCCGAAGCGTGACGAATCCTTGATCGAACTGCTAGTACGCAGCTGCACAGCCAACCTGCAAGGCGCCCCTACCATCAATTGACATCGTTGTAATTTAGAAGGAATGCCATGCGCCAAGGGGTTGTACGGAGTGTGCTCGCCGCCGTCGGGGTCGCCGCAATGGTGGCGGCGGCGCCGGCTGGAATCAGCTCGGCGGCGGTAAACCAGCCATACGGGGCCGTCATCGCCTCGGTGCAGCCAAGGGCCGGCCAAGTGGTCGGGGTGGCCCACCCGGTGGTGGTGACGTTCCGGGGCCCCGTCGCCGATCGGCAGGCAGCCGAGCGCACCATCGCCATCAAGACGACACCCGCCATGACGGGCCGGTTCGAATGGCTCGACGACAATGTCGTGCAGTGGGCTCCCGACCGATTCTGGCCGGCGCACAGTGACGTCGCGGTCTCGGTGGCGGGCATGTCGGCGGACTTCTCGACGGGCGCCGCCGTCGTCGGTGTCGCCAGCATCTCGGATCACACCTTCACCGTCAGCATCGACGGCCAACAGGCCGGACCGCCGTCCGCCCTGCCCGCGCCGCATCACCGACCGCACTGGGGCGAAGCCGGTGTCTTCCCGGCCTCGTTGGGCAGGCCGGAGTACCCGACCCCCGTCGGCACGTACACCGTGCTGGCCAAGGAACGCTCGGTGACCATGGATTCGAGCAGCGTCGGCATCCCCGTCACCGATCCCGACGGCTACCTACTCACGGTGGACTACGCCGTACGAATAACCAGCCGTGGCCTTTTCGTGCATTCGGCTCCGTGGGCCGTCAATTCGCTTGGCTACGACAACGTTAGCCACGGTTGCATCAGCCTCAGTCCCGAGGACGCCGAGTGGTACTACAACACGGTCAACGAGGGCGATCCCGTGATCGTGCAGGAATGACCACCATGACCTCCACTGAACTCGCGTTCCCTAGTTATCCAATAACGTTCGGGGACAACCATTCCGAACGTCACCATTTGGAAACGGTGCGGTGCGGCGTGGCGCGGCGGCGACATTCGCTGCCGATAATTGACGTAGTCGTCGTAACTACGACTTCGGTACGGCAGGCACTTCTGCTGCACCAGCCAAATGCGGAATGTCTGAGCGCAAACGAAGGGATCGACGTCGATGACGATCATTGATCGATTCAACATCGGAGTAGTGGTAGCCGGGATCGGGATGTGCGGGATCGCCATCGCGTTCAGCCCGGCCGCGACAGCCACCCCGATGAAGACCGACGGCTATGGATGTGTCCAGACGTCGGCGGGCACGGCGGGAGGTGCCGCCGCACCGCTGGCCGGTGCCGGCGCTGGCGCCGCCGGGTGCGCTCCGGCGGCCGCTCCGCTGGCCGACATGGCCGGAGTGCCCATGGCTCTGCCCGGTCCGCTGCCCGCGCCGGTACCCGTGGCCGCTCCCCTACCGCTGCCGCTGGGCGCTCCGTTGCCGCTAGGCGCTCCGGTTCCGATCGGCGCGCCCGTGGCGGCCCCGATACCGGCGGCTGCACCCGTTGCGGCCGGCGCTCCGCTCGTCGACATGGCGGGTGGCTTCGGCGGCAAGGGCACTCCGACCGGTCCGCCGCCACCGGGGGCACCCCTGCCCGGACAGCCGATTGCGCCCGGTCCCAACAGCTGAGGGCGCCCGGTCCCAACAGCTGAGGGCGCTCGTCGATCCCGAGCTACGTGCTCGGAACGAAGGTCCAATGACCTAACCGGTGCGGACCTTCGCCTCCCGCTCGAACGACGGCTCAGGCCTACCGTCAGTGTGGAGGGTCCGCGTGTGATGGGCCCTCTCGCAGACGTCCCGGCTTGAAGTCCGACGAGGGAGATCGAGATGGTGGAGGCCTCGCACGCTGGTTCCGGAGTCATCGTCGGGGTCGACGGATCGGTCGGCTCCGACGCTGCGGTCCGCTGGGCCACCCGCGAAGCGATGATGCGCAAGAGCGCTCTGACCTTGGTCAACGCGTTGCGACCGGTCAAGACATGGCCGCAGGTACCCGTTCCGCCCGGCGTGGATGCGTGGCAGGAGGACGAAAGCCGGCGCATCGTCACCGAGGCGGTCAGGGTCGCCGAAGCGGCCGTCGGGGACGGGGAGACTCCTCGAATCGGCTACAAGTTCTTCGTCTCGGCGCCGGTTCCCACCCTGGTGGAGCTGTCCCGGGCTGCCGAACTGATCGTGGTGGGCGCTCCCGAGCACCGCGCCTCCTCCGGTTCGGTGTGCACCGAACTGGTCCACCAAGCCCACTGCCCGGTGGCGGTGGTTCATGGCGAAGCGCCGTCGGAGCTGCAGACTGCGAATTCGCCGGTGGTGGTGGGAGTCGACGGGTCCCCGGCGTCGGAGTCGGCCGTCGGCATCGCCTTCGAAGAGGCGGCCGGACTGGGTGTCGAACTGGTGGCCTTGCATGCGTGGACCGACGGAGACGTCACCGGATTCCTGGGCGGCCGGTGGTCGACGATTCAACCGTCCGTCGACGCGGCGTTGGCCGAGCTGCTCGACAGGTGGGTCACGCGGTATCCCGGGGTTTCGGTGCGCCGCACCACGGTTCTGGACAATCCGGGCTACC
>JAHFVB010000510.1:0-1593 GCA_023264755.1 Mycobacterium sp.
AGAGCCCGGTGATCGTCGCAGCCGACGCCGACGTGGCGGTGGCCGCCAAGCGGATCGCCTGGACCAAGCTGATCAACTCCGGGCAGATCTGCATCGCACCGGACTACGTATTGGCCGACGCCAAGATTCGCGACGAGCTGGTCACCAAGATCTCCGAGGCCGTTGCGTCGTTCGAGGCGGGCAGCTCGGGCAAGCGCATCGTCAACGAGCGGCACTTCAACCGGTTGACCACGGCGCTGGCCGCCACCAAGGGCACCGTCGCCGTCGGCGGGGGATCCAATGCCGCGGCCATCGAGATCGAGCCGACGGTCGTCGTCGATCCCGCGCTCGACGAACCACTGATGACCGACGAGATCTTCGGGCCGATTCTTCCGATCGTCACCGTCGGTTCCCTGGACGAGGCAATCGCTTTCGTCAACGCGCGGCCCAAGCCGTTGGCGGCCTACGTGTTCACCAAGAGCAAGGCCGTCCGGGAGCGGGTGATCAAGGAGGTCTCGTCCGGCAGCATGCTGGTCAACCACCTGCTGTTCCAGTTCTCGACGACCAAGCTGCCGTTCGGCGGCGTCGGCCCGTCCGGCATGGGGGCCTACCACGGCAAGCACGGCTTCGAGGAATTCAGCCACCGCAAGTCGGTGATGACCAAGCCGACCCGACCCGACGTATCGGCGCTCATCTACCCGCCGTATACAGAGAAGGCGTGGAAGCTCGCGCGCAAGCTGCTCTAGACCCGCGGTCGGCTGACCGCAGAACTCGTCAACGAATATTCGAGAGATAGGAACGCAATGCCCGGAGTGCAGGATCGCGTCATCGTCGTCACCGGAGCCGGTGGAGGGCTCGGGCGGGAATACGCCCTGACCCTCGCCCGTGAGGGCGCCAGCGTCGTGGTCAACGACCTCGGTGGATCCCGCGACGGGTCGGGCGCCGGACACAACATGGCCGACCAGGTCGTCGCCGAGATCAAGGAAGCCGGTGGCCGCGCGGTCGCCAACTACGACAGCGTCGCCGAGTCCGCGGGTGCGGAGAACATCATCAAGACCGCCCTCGACGAGTTCGGCGCCGTACACGGCGTCGTCAGCAACGCCGGCATCCTGCGCGACGGCACGTTCCACAAGATGACGTACGAGAACTGGGACGCCGTCCTGAAGGTGCACCTCTACGGCGGCTACAACGTGCTGCGGGCGGCGTGGCCGCACTTCCGCGAGCAGAGCTTCGGCCGCGTCGTGGTCGCGACCTCGACCAGTGGGCTGTTCGGCAACTTCGGGCAGGCCAACTACGGCGCCGCCAAGCTCGGCCTGGTGGGCTTGATCAACACGCTGGCCCAGGAAGGCGCCAAGTACGACATCAAGGCCAACGCCGTCGCGCCGATCGCCGCCACCCGCATGACGCAGGACATCCTGCCCCCCGAGGTGTTCGAGAAGCTGACCCCCGAGTACGTCGCTCCGGTGGTGGCCTACCTGTGCACCGAGGAACTGCCCGACACCGATTCCATCTTCATCGTCGGTGGCGGCAAGGTGCAGCGCACCGCGCTGTTCCAGAACGAGGGCGTGACGTTCTCCAGCGTGCCGTCGGTCGAGGACGTCGCCGCCAAGTGGA
>JAHFVB010000510.1:1603-3804 GCA_023264755.1 Mycobacterium sp.
GCGAGATCACCGATCTGTCGGCCGCGCAGTCGGCCAGCTTCAAGCTCGGCTGACGGTGGATAGGAGCGGACCGACGCGGGAATCGAACCCCGCGTGAAGGCGCTTGTCGCACAAGCACTCTCCGGGCCCTCCGGATTGGTCTACACCGACGTCCCAGATGCTGGGGAACCGTCGGCCGACGGCCTGGTCGTCGTCGACGTCGGGGCGGCCGGGGTCTGCTTTCCGGACCTGCTGATGCTCCGCGGCGAATACCAGCTCAAGCTCGACCCGCCGTTCGTGCCGGGCACCGAGGTCGCCGGAGTGGTGCGTTCGGCACCCGCGGAGTCGGGTTTCACGGCGGGCCAGCGGGTGACGGGACTGAGCATGCTCGGCGGGTGGGCCGAACGGGTGGCGTTGGCTCCGGGCAGTGTGGCGTCGACGCCGGATGGTCTCGACGACGGCTCGGCGGTGTGCTTGCTCGGCAACTACTACACGATGTACTTCGCGCTGGAGCGGCGAGCGGCTCTGCGGGCCGGTGAGACGGTGTTGGTGCTCGGGTCCGCCGGCGGGGTCGGGACGGCCGCCATCCAGATTGCCAAGGCGCTGGGCGCCAGGGTGATCGCGATGGTGCACCGAACGGGCGCCACGGAGTTCGTGGAGTCGCTGGGCGCCGACGTGGTGTTGCCGCTGACCGAGGGGTGGGCCCAGGCGGTTCGCGAGCACACCGACGGACGCGGGGTGGACGTCGTGGTAGACCCGGTGGGCGGGCCTGCGTTCGACGACGCGATCCGGGTGTTGGCCACCGAAGGACGGCTGCTGGTGCTCGGGTTCGCCTCGGGGGGCGGCATTCCGACCGTCAAGGTCAACCGGCTGCTGCTGCGCAACGTCAGCGTGGTGGGCGTCGGCCTGGGTGAATTCGTCAACCGGACACCTGGCGCGCACGCCGAATTCACGGCCGGGTTGGGCAAGCTGGTCGCTGCTGGCCTACGTCCCCCGCCGCCCGTGCGCTATCCGCTGTCCGAGGGGCGGGCCGCGCTCGAGCGGTTGGCCGACGGCGGCGTGCTGGGCAAGGTCGTACTGGAGCCGTAGCTCGGGCCGGGCCGGGCACCCGACCGGCACCGGTCCAGAGCAGCCGAGATACCGACGGCCGGCAAATGTTGTACAAAACATCCACATGGTATGTAATGGGTGGGTTCGCGGCCGGGGGGCGCGTTCGCTGGCTACGGCTTGACCGGGGGCTGGCGGTCGGACGCCGCTGAGGGGCAACCATGCCCCGTACCTGTTCAGTCAACCTAGGCAGCGGTGTAATGCAAACGACAGACGAAACGGTGTGGGAGCTGACCGTTGACTTCGTCGGCGTCGGAGCTGGCGCCGCCGGGTTGGCCGCAGCGATCGCAGCCGTCGATGCCGGCGCCACCGTGTTCCTCGCGAACTTCGGTCGCGCGCTCGACCCCTCCGACGTCACCGGCCCGCCGGCTCCGACGCCGCGCAGTTTGGGTCGCACGTTGGGTGCTGAGCTCGCAGACGAGGACACCGCCGGCTACCTGGCGGCACTTACCGAGGAGCATCCGGAGTCCACCGCACCGCCCTGCGGGGACGACGTGCCCGTCCTGACCGTCCGGGACCTCACACCAGTCATCGCCAAGCAGCCGGGTAGGCGCGATCCGGTCCCTCCGTTCCATGGTGGACGCCTTGGGGACTGGGCCGCCGAGTGCCTCGGCGCACCGCTGGGGCTGGTCTACAGCCGGGTGATCGCAGATGCGACGACGCCGAAGCGCTCACGCGCCGGAGCGACCGTCGAGATTGCGTCGATCGGGACCATCGAACTCGATCCCGACGCCTCCGCTCCGACGCTGTACGAGTGGATGTCCGCGGCGGCCGGCGAACGTGACATCGACGTGCCAGACCGAATCGCGTTGCAGCGGCTGGTTTTCGAAGAGGGCCAGGTGGTCGGAGCGGTGTTCGACACTCCGACGGCTAGCTTGGCCGTGCGCGCCAGGCACGGCGTGATGCTGGCCTGCGACGCCGAACCGGCCGAAGCCACCACGTCGATGGCGGCGCTGGTGGACGAACCGACGACTGCGGAAATCTGCCTGGCCCGCGAACCACTCAGCCGGTTCAGCCGGGTGGAACTGCACGTCCGGGCCGCGAGCGTGAATGCGCGCGTCGGCGTGCCCAGCGGCCGATAGCACTTCTGACGCAACCGAACTGAGTTGCTCCGG
>JAHFVB010000107.1 GCA_023264755.1 Mycobacterium sp.
TCGGGCCGCACTGTGTCGTCGTCCATTCCGCCGTCGGTGGGCGGCGCGTTCTGCGCAGCGGTCCCGCGGAACACATCGCCGAGGGCGTGCTGGGCTGGCTGCCCGCAGCCACCTCGGTCATCATCGACGTCCCCGACGGGATACCCGAGTGCGCTTCGGTGGCAATCGAACTCAGCCGGCGGATGCGCGAGCGGGGGATCACCGTCCGGACTGTGGACGACGACGGAGTGCGGCGGGCCACCTTGGCCGACTACCGAACCGGCGTGGATGGGCGGTCCTCGCGAGTCGGTCGAGCGCACTTCGGCAAGCAACGCGTCGCGATGTTCGTCGGTGCGCTGGTGGTGATCGGTGCTCTGGCCGCAGCAGCGCTTGGGCCGCGCACCCGAGGGTCGGAGCGGGAGCTGGTGGCATGGGTGGTGGAGGGGCGGGTAGCCGTCGAACTGCCCGCGCACTGGCCCGTGCAGCGGGTGAGTGCTGGAACGGGATCGCCACGGGTGCAAGTAAATTCGCCAGGAGATCCACGTGTGGCCGTCCACGTCACCCAAGCTCGGGTGCGTGCGCAGGAGACGTTGCAACAGACCGCCGACGTGCTGCGGGCGGCCCTGGAACAGCAGCCGGACGGACTGTTCGTGGACTTCGATCCCCACGGCGAGCGGGCGGGCCGGGCGGCCGTTACCTACCGGGAGCTGCGTACGGCGATCGCCGTCGACTGGGTGGTGCTGCTGGACGGGGCCGTGCGAATCGCCGTCGGCTGCCAGCATCCGGTCGAGCAGTCCGGGTCGGGCGCGACTTGTGAGCGGGCGGTTCGCAGCGCTCATGCGGTGCCGTGAAATTGGTTCGTGGACAAGGGAACCGCAACCGGCTCGCATGCGTCCTATCTATACATCACCACATCAGAGTCACTCCGAAGGGATCGCGATGACGACACCAGCCAGCGGTGCGCTGAACACCGACTTCGAATTGATGGCCGCCGTCGCGAGCCAGCTCGACACCGGCAACGAGGAGATTCGCGCGATGCTTCGCGCGTTCATCGGACAGATGACCAGCGTGCCCGCGTCGGTGTGGGGCGGTGCCGCGGCCGCCCGATTTCGCGAAGTCGTCGACCGCTGGGACGTCGAGTCGATGAGGTTGCATGCGTCGCTGCAGCGCATCGCCGAGACCATCAGGCTCAACGAGCGCACGCTGCACGAGGTCGCCGAGGCGCACTCGCACGCCATCGCCGCCACCTCGACGGCGCTGTAAACCACATCCGACAACCCGAATGGAGCCCCCATGGATCCGGTTCTGTCCTACGACTTCGGTGCCATCGAACACACCGTCCGTCAGGAGATTCACGCCACGTCGGCCCGGTTCAACGCTGCGTTGGATGAGTTGCGGGCGCAAATAGCGCCGTTGCAGGCCACCTGGACGCGAGCGGCCGCGGAGGCCTACCGCGTCGAACAGGCGCGCTGGGATCAGTCGGCGGCCGCGCTGAACGACATCCTCGTCAGGCTCGGCAACGCCGTGCGCGACGGTGCCGAGGACGTCGCCGACACCGATCGGCGCGCGGCGGGGGCGTGGGGCCGGTAACCGCCCCAAGGAGACCCTGTGCGGTCCCGCTCGGAAGGGAGAGCCAAGCGGGACCGCACAGTTTCCTACCCCTTCCCAGCACGCCAGATGTGAGGGTCGGCCTGCGCTCCATCCGAGCGTTTTGACCTGCGGCGACGCGCACCGGTAAGCTGCCACGTTGGCGTGCAGTACGTCTTCGGACGCGCGGGATGCTCGGGTCAACGTCGGTCGCCGAGTTCATTCCAATCCGCACGCGCCTGACCGGCAGCCCGGTTCACGCCGGGAACAACCCGAGAAGAGTAGAGGTAACGCTGTGCCTACGTACACGCCGAAGGCGGGTGACACCACACGCACGTGGTACGTCATCGACGCCACCGACGTGGTGCTCGGCCGGCTCGCCGTTGAAGCAGCCAAGTTGCTGCGCGGCAAGCACAAGCCGACATTCACGCCCAATGTCGACGGCGGCGATTTCGTCATCGTCATCAACGCCGAGAAGGTCGCCATCAGCGGCGACAAGCTCACCAAGAAGTTCCTCTACCGCCACTCGGGCTTCCCCGGTGGCCTGCGCGCCCGTGCGCTCGGCAACGAGCTCGCCAAGCACGCCGACCGAGTTGTCGAGGACGCCATCGTCGGCATGCTCCCGCACAACAAGCTGAGCCGTCAGGTGCAGAAGAAGCTCAAGGTCTACGTCGGATCCGAGCATCCGCACACGGCGCAGCAGCCGATTCCGTTCGAGATCAAGCAGGTGGCACAGTGACTGAACCGACTGGTGAGAACGAAGTGACCGAGACTGAAGCTCCCGAGCTCGAGGCCGTCGAGGTCGAGACGGTCGAAGAGGTCGCCGAGGCGCCCGCCGCTCCGGCGCGCGAGCCCATCGTGCTCGACCGCCCGATCCAGACCGTCGGCCGCCGCAAGGAAGCCGTGGTGCGGGTGCGTTTGATGCCCGGTACCGGCAAGTTCGAGTTGGACGGCCGTTCGCTGGAGGCCTACTTCCCAAACAAGGTGCACCAGCAGCTGATCAAGGCTCCGTTGGTGACCGTGGACCGGCTCGATACGGTCGACATCTTCGCCCACCTCGATGGTGGCGGCCCCTCGGGACAGGCCGGTGCACTGCGCCTGGCCATCGCCCGTGCCCTGATCATCGTGCAGCCCGAGGATCGTCCGGCGCTCAAGAAGGCCGGCTTCCTCACGCGTGACCCGCGCGCCATCGAGCGCAAGAAGTACGGCCTGAAGAAGGCCCGCAAGGCGCCTCAGTACTCGAAGCGCTGAGCTGCATACATCGCTGTTCGACCACGAGCGTGCGCGTCTGTTCCATGGGCGCGCACGCTTTCGGTTTTCCTAGGAGAGGCATGGGTCGACTGTTCGGCACCGACGGTGTGCGCGGCGTGGCCAATCGCGAGTTGACCGCAGAGTTGGCGCTGGGGTTGGGCTCCGCGGCCGCGCGCCTTGGTACCCACGGCGGACGGGAGCGCAGCGACTCGGGCGCGAGCGGGCATCGGGCGCGGCGCGTGGCGGTCGTCGGTCGTGACCCACGGGCCAGCGGCGAGATGCTCGAAGCGGCTGTCATCGCGGGCCTGACCAGTGAGGGCGTCGACGCGCTGCGGGTCGGGGTGCTGCCGACGCCGGCCGTGGCCCATCTCACCGGCGCCTACGACGCCGAGTTCGGCGTGATGATCTCGGCGTCGCACAACCCCATGCCGGACAACGGCATCAAGATCTTCGGCCGAGGCGGCCACAAGCTCGACGACGCCACCGAGGACCGCATCGAGGAGCTCGTCCGCGGCGGTCCCGGGACCCGACCGACCGGCGCGGGCATTGGCCGTGTGGTCGACGCGCACGACGCACTCGAGCGCTACCTCGCCCACGTCGCCACGACCGTCACCACGCCGGCCCGCGGGCTGACCGTCGTCGTCGACTGTGCGCATGGGGCCGCCTCGGTGGCCGCACCGTTGGCCTACCGCGCCGCGGGGGCCAACGTCATCGCGATCAACGCAGAACCCAACGGGCTCAACATCAACGACGGATGCGGCTCCACCCACCTCGAGGTGCTGCAGCGGGCCGTGGTCGCTCATGGGGCGGACCTCGGTCTGGCACACGATGGCGACGCCGACCGTTGCCTGGCCGTCGACGCCAGCGGGCAGGTCGTCGACGGCGATTCCATCATGGTGATCCTGGCGTTGGCCATGCGCGAGGCCGGCGAGCTCGCATCGAACACGCTGGTGGCCACGGTGATGAGCAACCTCGGCCTACACGTGGCGATGCGTTCGGCCGGCATTGAATTGCGCATCACCGGTGTTGGCGATCGGTACGTGCTGGAGGAATTGCGGGCGGGCGAGTTCTCGCTGGGCGGCGAACAGTCCGGCCACATCGTGCTGCCCGCGTTCGGAACGACCGGAGACGGCATCGTCACCGGGTTGCGACTCATGTCGCGGATGGCGCAGACCCGGCTGTCCCTTGCGGCGCTTGCACAGCCGATGCGGACGCTTCCGCAGGTGTTGATCAACGTGGCCGTTTCCGACAAGGCCACCGTCGCGCAGGCTCCCGACGTCCGCAGCGCGGTAGCCGAGGCCGAGGCCGAACTGGGCGACACCGGCCGAATCCTGTTGCGGCCCTCCGGTACCGAACAGGTCGTACGCGTCATGGTGGAGGCCGCCGACGAGGACACCGCGCGGATCGTGGCGGCCCGCGTCGCCGAATCCGTGAGCGCACAGGACTGATCCGTCGCCGGGGCGGCGCCGACGTTGTCGCCGCCGCGCCCGGCGCTGGCTCATAGGAGCCAGTCGTTGGGTGAGAACAACTCGCAATGCACGTGTGCGGCGGGGACCCCGCGTGCTGCGAGCTGGGCGCGCACCGCCCGCACGAAACCGTTGTTCCCGCATAGGTAGAACTGAGCCGCGTCCGGCAACCGGATGGCGTCTAGTGTCAGGAATCCGGAGTGCACGTTGGCTTGCTCGTCCGCCGGGGCCTCCTCGTACCAGACGTCGAGGGTGGCATTGGGCAGTTGGGCGAGTAACTCGTGCTGGCGCTCGCGCAGCGGGTGCGTCTGGCGGCTGCGATCGGCGTGCAGCACCTGCACCGGGGTGCCAGGGGCCTGCGCAACGAGGAAGTCCAGGATGCCGATCATGGGGGTGACCCCGATACCCGCCGAGATCAGCATCAGCGGTTGACCGTCCACGGGCGCGGGCAGGTCACCGAACGGCACGGTGACGTCGACGATGTCGCCGACGTGGACATTGGCCGCGATCCACGTGGACACCTCACCGGCCGGCCGGCCATCGACAGGGCCGACTGGCTTGACCGCGAACGTCAACTCTCCGGCCTCGGCGCCGTTGACCAAGCTGTACTGGCGAAGCTGACGAGCGCCGTCGGGCATCGTGACGCCCACCGAAACATATTGTCCTGGCGAGACATCCGTGCGTGCCACGTCGATGGGGCGCACGGTGAGCAGTACCACCCCGGAGGGGTCGTCGACACGGGCGACCACCCGGGCGCGCCGGTAGACGTCGCCGTCGGACACGCCGGCAGCGGCATAGAGCTCGCGCTCGAGGCCGATCAGCGTATCGGCCATGATCCAATACACGCGGTCCCAGGCGGCGGCGATCTCCGCGGTCACGGTCTCGGCGCCCAACACCGCCACGATTGCGGCGAAGAGGTGTTCGTGGACGATCGGGTATTGGTCGGCAGTGATGCCCAACGAGGCGTGTTTGTGCCCGATCCGGGACAGCAGCGCGGTCGGGTGCGGAAGCTCGGGGTCGACGAGGTGTGTTGCGAAGGTCGCGATGGACGCCGCCAAGGCGCGCTGTCGGGCGCCTTGGGCCTGATTGCCGCGGTTGAACAGGTTGCGCAGCAACTCCGGATGGTTGGCGAACAGTCGTTGGTAGAACGCCGCGGTGATCTCGTCGATGTGTGCTCCGAGGAGCGGCAGTGTCGCGGAGACAAGTTGGGCGTGCTGCGGCGTCAGTTCGACGGGGGCGGCGGAGGTGACGGTCATCGGGCTGTCCTTTCGGTGGGTTGGCGGTGCTGATGAAGGTTGGGCAACGACGGTGGCCCCAAGCTCACGGGAAGTGCTGTGTCCCTGTTGAAGTCACTGATGGTGTAGCGGTCGAGCTCGCGGTAGAAGGCTTCCTTCGCCTGCGCGAGGGCGCGGCGCAGGCGGCATCCTGGCAGCAACGGACACGGGTTGTCGCCGTCGCATTCGATGACTTCCCGATCACCTTCGAGTTGCCTGACGAGCCAGCCGATGGAGGCGCTGCGGCCCGCGTCGGTCAGGGCCAGTCCGCCCACGCGGCCACGCCGGGCGGACACCATCTCCAGTTCGACGAGCCGCGACACGGCCTTGGCGATGTGGTGCTCAGAGGCGTGGGCATGTGCGGCGATCGCGCGGCTGGTGAT
Organism: Mycobacterium sp.; assembly: GCA_023264755.1. GTDB lineage: Bacteria > Actinomycetota > Actinomycetes > Mycobacteriales > Mycobacteriaceae > Mycobacterium. The sequence goes on from JAHFVB010000107.1 coordinate 5,941, forward strand.
TCTCTGCTCGTCGGCTTCGCCCGCGGCCAGCAGCATCATCGTCCGAAGGGCGAGGTCGGTGAACCGAGTCAGCTGCATGGGGCGACCGTAGTAAATTGCGCAGCCACAATACGACTTTTTCGGGTGTGCGCTTAAACACCACGTGGCGCGCGGTTTTTGGGCCAGCGCTTATGCGGGATTCGGCTGTCCCGTTTGGTCAGCGCGACCTCATGCGAAGTGCGATCGCGGGTCGAACGTGGCGATGGCATCGCGGATGGCGTTGCCCGTGGCGGGGCTGCCGGTGTGGCCGGAGTCCTCGATGATCGTCAGTTCGGCGTCGGGCCAGGCCTGAGCGAGCTCCCAGGCCGTGAGCAACGGGGCGGACAAGTCGAGGCGTCCGTGGATCAGCACACCGGGAATGCCCTTGAGGCGGTGGGCGGCTCGTAACAGTTGCCCGTCTTCGAGCCACGCTCCGTGGGCGAAGTAGTGCGTACAGATTCGCACGAACGCCAGCTTCGCGGCGTCGGGCTTGGCGCTGTATTGACCAGGGCTGCCAAGTGTTTCGTGGGCAATTACGGAGTCTTCCCAGGCGCACCAGTCGAGTGCGGCCCGCTCGCGGACCGCGGGATCGGGGTGCTCCATCAGCCGTCGATAGGCCTCGACGAGGTTCCCGTCGTGATCCTCGGCCGGTACCCCGGCGCGGAAGCGTTCCCACTCGACCGGCCGAAACAAGCGCAGGCCGTGGTAGAGCCAGTCGAGCTCTTGGGGCCGCGTCATGGTGACCCCGATCAAGATGATGCCGATCACCCGCTCGGGATGTCGTTGGGCGTAGGCGAGGATCAACGTCGACGCCCAGGATCCGCCATACAGCAGCCACCGGTCGATGCCCAAGTGTTCGCGCAGTGCCTCCATGTCGGCGAGTAGGTGCTCGGTGGTGTTGTGCGCCATGTCCGTCGCCGGATCGGCCGCATGAGGCGTGCTGTCGCCGCATCCTCGCTGGTCGTACGACACGAGCTTGAACGCCTCGGGATCGAACCCCTTGTGGGCGCCGCGCGGCCTCCCCGATCCTGGTCCACCGTGGACGACTAGTACGGGGCGACCTTTCGGATTGCCCCTGGCTTCCCAGGACACGAGGTTGCCCTGGCCCACCTCGAGCAACCCGCGGTCATACACCTGCGCCTCGGGAAACGATCGACGTTCAGTCACCACCGAACACGCTAAACCCATCAGTGGCATGTCACAGTCGCACTCTTGACTTTCCCACCTGGAAACTGAGACTCTACTTTCCGATCGGGAAAGTGGGGATGTACATGGAGCACAGCTCGCCCGCAGAAGCGCATGCTGCACTCGACGTGGTGGATCGCGCCAAGGCGCGAGTCGAGCAGGAAGTTGGCTTGCCCAGGTGGTACTGGTGGCTCTTGGCTGCGGCCTGGGTCGTACTCGGTGTCATCGGCGACCTCGGTCCGCCGTGGCTCGTCGTCGGCGCCACGTTGGCGTTCGGCGTCATCCACTCCACGACTGCGTCACGCCGGCTCGGCGGCCGCCGACGGACCGACCGTCTTCAGGTCAGCGTTGACACCGCAGGACGCCGTACGCCGGCCGTGGTGATCGGCATGCTGTTCGCACTGGTGGCCATCACGATCGGCGTGGGATTCGCACTTCACGCCGATGGGACCCGTCATCCCGGGACCGCTGCCGCCGTATTGGCCGCGGCGATAGTCGGACTGGGGGGATCCGACATCTTGCGAGTTCTGCGCCGCTGGGCCCATGCGTGACGCCGCCCCGCTTCGACGAATTGATTCATCCGAGCACACGGCTATCCTTGGTCGCTACCCTGGCCGCCGCGGACTGGGTCGACTTCTCCTATCTCAAAGATGCACTGGCGCTGTCGGATTCGGCGTTGTCGAAGCAGCTGTCGATCCTGGAACACGCCGGCTACGTCATCACCGAACGCCGCCTCGAAGCAGGCCGTAGGAAGCTGCACGTGCTTCTTACCGGGGCCGGCCGCGAAGCGTTCGACGGTCATGTTGCGGCGTTGCAATCCATCGTCGCCGGCCCGGGCCCCGTAAAGCCCGTGGCGGCGGCCCCCGCCGATGGGGCCGGGGCGCCCGCGTGACTCGAGCCGAACCGGAGCTAGCGCGGTGACGCCGCCAGCGAGTCGACGATCATGTCCAGGATGCGGTCGGCTTGGCTCAACCCTTCCTGGCCGGGGGGCACCCGCCACAGCGCGCTCAGCAGCAGCAGTACGTCGGCGGCGTCGACGTTGCTTCGAATGTCGCCGTTGGCTGCGGCGGCGTCCAGGAGTCGCTGAATCGCGCCGGTGACGGGTGCGTAGGTGGCGTCGATGACGGCCTTGGCGGCCGGGCTCTCCAATGCCTCGCCGAGGCCGTGCTTGAGCCGAACGAGCTCGGCGAGTTTGCGTGCCCACGCGCAGAAGGCCTCCAGCGGCGGCTTCTGGTCCAGGAGCCGGTCGACCGATGCCCCGAGGGACTCGATCTCCTCCTGGTAGACCGCGAGTAGCAGCGCCTCCCGGGTAGGGAAGTGCCGATACAGGGTGCCCGGGCCCACGCCCGCGCGTTTGGCGATCGCATTCAGCGACACCTGGGGGTCCTCGGCGAACGCCGTGAACGCCACGTCGAGGATCCGCGCCCGGTTGCGCTGCGCATCCGCGCGCTGGACGTCGACCACGGCTCCTCCTGGCTAAGCGGAGAGTTCTCCACTAATCTCAAACGGAGACATCTCCGCTACCCATTGAAGGGATTTCCATGCACTACCGCAAGCTTGGCACCACTGGCCTGGATGTGTCGCCCATCGCGATTGGCGCCATGACCTACGGCCAGCCCGACCGCGGCCACCCGGTCTGGTCACTCGGCGAGGACGACGCTCGACCACTGATCAAGTACGCACTCGAGGCGGGCATCAACTTCTTCGACACCGCCAACATGTACTCCAACGGTTCCAGCGAGGAGATCCTCGGGCGCGCACTCAAGGACTTCGCCAACCGCGACGACGTGGTGATCGCCACCAAGTTGCGCCATCCGATGCGACCTGGCCCCAACGGCCGCGGACTGTCCCGCAAGGCGATCATGACCGAGATCGACCACTCGCTGCGGCGCCTGGGCACCGACTACGTCGACCTCTACCAAGTTCACCGCAACGACCACGCCACCCCGCTGGAGGAGACGCTGCAAGCACTCCACGACCTGGTCAAGGCCGGAAAGGTCCGCTACCTCGGGGCGTCGTCCATGCCGGCCTGGGAGTTCGCCAAGGCCCTGCACCTACAGGCCCGCCACGGGTGGGCCCGATTCGTCAGCATGCAGGACCACTACAACCTGCTGGCCCGCGAGGAGGAGCGCGAAATGATCCCGCTCTGCCTGGACGAGGGTGTCGGCACCATCGTGTGGAGCCCGCTGGCCCGTGGGCGGCTGGCCCGCGGGTGGGACGAGGCCAAGTCCACGACGCGATCCGAATCCGACGGCGCGTTCGCCGACATGCTGTATTCCGCGGCCGACGAGACCGCCAATCGCGCGATCATCGACGCCGTCGGCCAGATTGCCCACGCCCGCGGGGTGTCCCGGGCCGCGGTGGCGCTGGCCTGGTTGCATCGCCAACCGGTGGTCACCGCACCACTGGTCGGTGCCGGCACGGTCGGCCACATCGACGAGGCGCTCGCCTCCCTGGACATCGAACTCACCGACGACGAGGTGCGCTCGCTGCAGGGGCCCTACACCCCGCGGTATGACTTCCAAGGCGTCTCCGACGAAGCCGACCTCCAAGCGATCCGCGCCCGCGTTCCCGGGATGGTCCTGAGGTGATGGCTCCCGACTCCGAGCTTCGACCGCTGGGACACCACGTTCGTTCGATTCGACGGAACCAGCGGGCCGGCTGACGCGTCCTAACTTCCATGGGACAACGTGACGCCGCCAGCGTCGACATCGGTGCCGTGTTGGCTGCCGCCGACCGTAGCGACCACCTCGCCGACCTCGTCGCCGGTGCACAGCGGCGGCACCTGACGCACCCCAGCTTCGGTGCTGTCGTGGCGGGCCGAGAGTATGCGGACCGCGGGGAAGCGGTGCGGGCAGCCGTCGACCAACTTGGTGACGACATGCGCAGCTGGGCTCGGGCGGCTGCGGAAATCGCTTCCTGGCTAAGGGCTTCCGCGGTCGGGTACGCGGCTGCCGAGGCGCGCGGCGCGGTCCGGTTGGGCTGAGCATGCCCGCCGAGTACGACGTCGAGACCAGGTCGGCGGAGGGCCGTGCGGCCGTCGACGACTTCACCGAGTACGTCGGCGCCTGCCGGCAACTCGGTCATCCGCACCCCGAACTCACCCGGCTGGGCGAGCAGTACGCGGCCGAGCAGGGGTTGGACTTGGGGGCGCTGGAGGCCGATGCCGCCGCCTTGGCGGCCTTGGCCGCGGCCGCCGAGGACGCGGTTCGGCAACAAGCCGAACTGGTGGCGGCGCTGTCGGCTTCGTGGATCGGGACCGGTGCTTCAGCGGCCCTGGACTTCCTGCGGCGCCACCATCGGTCGGCGGCGAGCGTCGCGATAGCACTGCGCGAGGCGGCCGGTGCGCTCACCGAGCTCCGGGAGGGATTGTGGCGCGCAGTCGACGAAAAGGTCGCCGCGACGCTGGCCGTCGACGAGCGAACCATCGGTCACCGGGCGGCCTGGTTGGCCGCCGCGCGCACCGTGGCTACCGGCTCCGGTGACCGTTCGGTGGCCAGTGAACTCATCGAACAACAGGTGCAACCGTTCGTCGCCAACGACATTCGCGGGGATTGGTTGGCGGCCGTGCAGGCGGGGGCGGCGTCGGTCGGGGCTGCCTACGACGCCGCGATCACGCGGCTGCGCGCGGGAACTGAGCCGAATTTCGAGATTCCCGGTGCGTGGGGTCGGTGGGTGGCACCGGTCGATCAGCGTGCACTCGCGGTCTCCGGATCCGATGTCTACCCGGTGCGCGACGCGGCGCCTGCGGCCGTCGGCGCCTCGGCCGGAGTGGTACCGGCGGCGGTGGCGGCTGGGCCGGAACCGGTTTCGGCGCTCGGCGCGCCCGCG
>JAHFVB010000108.1:0-4924 GCA_023264755.1 Mycobacterium sp.
CCTACGTCAGAGGTGTATGAGGTCGGTTGATGGCTGACGTTTCGGCTTCGGTTGATGGGCGACAGTGTTTCGGCTGATGCTTTACACCTACTTCGGTTGATCCTTGACACTCCCTTGATGAGGGAGTGAACGGTGGCCGAGCAGCGGTATCAGGCTGTGTTGGCGGTGATCAGTGACGGGTTGTCGGTGCCGCCGCAACATCTGCCGGGCAGCCGCGCCCATCGCGGCCGTTGCCGTCGTGTCGCTCATGCGCCTCGCGGGTTCGGGCCCGACGACTGCCTGAATCGTAGGGAAACACCTGATTCTTCGCGACCGCGCGCGGCCTAGCGTCGAGGAGACGATCCCTCGACCAGGAGTGGCCATGCTGCACCGTAGGTTCACCCGTTGCGCCTCGACCGTTCTGACGACCATCGCGATGGGCGCGGCCGGACTTGCCCTTGCGCCTGAAGCTGCCGCGTTGCATCTCGAGCAGTACGTCGAAGTGGGGCAATGCCAACCAGCCACTGGCCAGGACTGCCCGCAGAGTCCCGCGGTGAACTTCACCGGCGACCAGAAGATCATCGTGTTGCAATACACCTCCAACGCGAACGGATGCTCGGATGCGTTGTTCCGCTTCAACGTGGACAACTACCCGCAGACCGACTGGAACAGGAACAGTCCCGGCCAGACGACAACCGTCAACATCGGGCGCCATCCCGGAAACCACGTCCTGAGCGTCACGGCTCGCGGCATCGAAGGTGGTTGCAACACCGGCATTCTGAACTCATGGGGTGGCACGGTACGACTCGACACCCCCGACGACGTCGGGCCGGCACCGGTGAAGACGCCGTGCAAGTGGAGCCTCAAAGGAGGTGGAAACATCATGCGGGGAAGGGACCTTCGCTTCACGTTCGAGTCCTGGCAAGGCAACACGCCCATCGGTCCGTACCGCATGTACCAGCCCAACAGCACCGTGCTCCTCGACCACGGGAAGATCATCTACTCCACCGGGGAAGGTGACAAGGTCGACTTCGGCATCAGCTGGTTCGACGAGCGAAATAGACACTGGCGGAACGACGCCTACGTCGGCACCTTCGACCCGTCGAACGGAACACTACGTGGCACCGTCACCGGCGACGACGGCAGTTCGACCGACTGGGCCGTCAACGAGTTCTTCACTTGCCAGTAGCCTCGACCGGATGACCGAACCCTAGCCGACGACGGCATGCGGAAATCCATTGTACGGCAACGCTTAACGAGTGTTCTTCGGAATTCCGAAGAAGCGCCGATCGGAAGCCCAAACCTCACCAAGACTCACCGGATGACGCCTTCTTGGGATCGGTAGCGGACCGCTCGGTGTGCAATCGAGCGAGCGAACGGCAACCCCGCGGCGCACGATACGACGAAGGAATGGACATGAAGAACACCCACAAGTCGATGCGAATCTTCGCCGGGGCGCTGCTGGCAGGGGGCGTCGCGGTCGGTGGGTTGGGGCCGGCCGCAGGTACCGCTCATGCGAGCGACGGTCCGTATACCTGGTGTCCCGGACAGTCCATGGACGACCCAGCGGGGCCGGATAGACTTGGTACGCAATACGAATGGGACATGCGGGTGTGTCACACCTGGTACCGAGTGTCCTACGGGTTTGGCAACGTCTACAAGATCGTCGACGGAGTACGGACGCTGTCGGGCTCCAGCGTGTGGGAGGGGGAGAACCCACCCGATCCATCAGTCGTCAGTTGCGGTCTGTTCTATTGTCCGATCCCGCCGCACGAGGATCCGAATTTTCACGGATGAACCGCTGGTGCACCACCCACCCCATGTTCACAGCGTCACACCGCACAACAGTGTGCAATTGGCATTGGCGGGTGCCTGCTCGCCAGGGGGTGGCTCCGGATTGGGCGGCGGGACTTGATCGCCCTGCTCGGGAGGCACTGACACCGCCGGCGGGGGAGTCAGTGGCTTGGGAGCCGTAACGCTCGCTGGTGCCTCGGGCACCACTGCTTGCTCCGATGCCGGCGGCGTCGGGCCCGGGCGGTACTCCGGCGGACTCGGCGCCGGAGGGAGCGCGGGTACTACCACCGGCCCGTCCCACGACGTGTCCATCGGTGCAGGTTGGACGTGTCTCGAGGGTGTGGCTGGAGCGTGGCGGAGTCCAGGGCCGAACGACATCAACACCAGCAGCGCCAGTCCGCTGACCACCAGGAGCGCCCACGGCAGCGAGGGCGCCGGAGCCCAGCTCCGACCCGGGGTGCGTTCGCGATCTGGTGCACCTTGATCGGCGTGATGGGTCGAAGCGAGCGCCGCACCGAGCGCAAGGATCGCTTGATGTCCGGGCGCCGAGAAACTGGTCGCACCGTGGGGATCCAACTGACCATCCGCGTTGGGCCTCCGGTCGTTGTGTGCACTCTCGAAATGTCTTTCGGCCTCCGCAGCGTCTACTGCGATGATGTTGTCGAATCCGGCGGCCGCGAGCGAGCGCATCAGTTGCGCTCCTTCTTCGTCCGCGTCCGAGCTCCACGTCACTCCGACCGAGCGCACCGGGCGATCGGTCGCGCGAGCCAGCCGCCTCGTGCGGAACCACACGCGGGCGGCCAGTTGCGGATAGGTAGCGCGGCTGGTCTCCTCGCCGACGAGTGCCGCGACCGAGTGGTGCGTCACGCAGGTGCCGCCTCCTGGGGAGGGTTCGATGCGGACGTATTCGATGGCGGTTTGCGTCGTGGCGAACCCGAGCACCGTGCGCATCCCACGCTCCTCGTCGCCGATCCATGCACTCACCCCGCGATTGGCTTGCAACCCGTCATTCGGATTCCCCATCGCCGGTGTTACTCGAGATCGTTCCGCCAACGACGCAACCCAGCAACCGATGAGTTGGTTGCCGGTCGTGCCGAGGGCTCCCGGCGCTGGATCGCCGTCGCAGCCGTGTCGCCGATCGACGGAAGCTTCTTAGCCAGTCGGCGCCGTCGCCTGCTGAAGACGTGCTGCCTCGGCTGGCGCGGCGAACAGTTCCGCGACCACCAGCCCTACTCAACAGGACCCTCTAAGAAACCAGTGGAAAGTTACGCAATCATCGGGTCGATCGCCGACCGAGGCACCAGCACCTGCAACGCTCCGGCTGAGGCGGGCAACAACACGCCCTGGTCGAAGAAGAAGATCACTCCGTCGTTGACCACCGCGAAGTTCTGATAGTTGGTGGGGTTGTACAGCGCGGCTGTCGCGAACGGCAACGGCGGTGGCGGGGGAGGCGGTGTGGTGGTCGATGTGGTCGCGGCCGGCTGTCCCGGTTGCGTAGTCGGGGTGGGGGGCGCGGCCGGCGGCGGCGGTGCCAGTTGTTGCTGCAGTTCTGCCTGGACGATCGGCGCGACGGTCTTCAGCGGATCGTCCACCCGCCACAACGGCGTACTTTGCTTGTCGTCGGGGGCGGCCGTGTAGATGATCGCCTTGCGATAGCTCTGGTCCCAGTTGAACGCCTTGTAGGTCGTCTGCGGCTGCGCGCCGCCGACGTTTTGGACCACCTTGAACACCACGGCCTGCGTGCCGCGCGGCGGAATCGACGAGGTGTACTCCGTCGGCGTGATGGTCAACGAATACGGTGTGGTCCGGGGCGCGCCGGACTTGGCCGTGTTGAGGAACCCGTCGCGGGTCTGGGAGATGTAGTCGGCGACCGACTTCTGGTCGGGGTAGTCCAGCGGGATGTTGATGTCGACGCTGTACCCGGGGTCGGAGAGCTGGATCACGCATGCGCTGCCGGTATTGCCGCCCTTGAGGTCGGCGCAGTAGTCCTTCGGCGCCGCCGCTGCCACGGCCGACGAACCGAAGATGGTGACCACTGTGGCGAGCATGGCCACGCTGAAATAACGCATGGGTAATCCCTCCGAGCAAACGCGGCAACGCGCCGCGGACGACAGATTAACGTGCAGCCCGCCAGCAAGGCGGGCCGGGCCGGGCCGGGTCGCCGCTGCCTTCGGGCTCACCGAAACCGCGATGCCGTGTGGCGCTCCGGTGCAAGGATGCCCGACATGACGATCGTCTTGGTCCACGGCAACCCGGAAACCGACGCCATCTGGGGTCCACTCGTAGCAGCACTCGGGCGCGACGACGTGGTGTTGTTGTCCCCGCCGGGGTTCGGCGCCCCGCTGCCCGAGGGCTTCTCCGCCACCTACCCGGCCTACCGGGACTGGCTGGAAGCCGAGCTCGAGGCCATCCCCGGACCGGTCGACCTCGTGGGCCACGATTGGGGCGGGGGTCACGTGGTCAACGTCGTCATGCACCGGCCCGAGCTCGTCCGCAGTTGGACCAGCGACGTGGTCGGATTGTTCGACCCCGACTACGTGTGGCATGACCTCGCGCAGGTGTGGCAGACCCCAGGGGAGGGCGAGCAGCTCGTGGACGCGATGATGGGCGGCACCATCGAGGAGCGCGCCGCTCAGCTGGGCGAACTGGGCATACCGGCGGACGTCGCCACCTCCATTGCCGCAGCCCAAGGCCCGGAGATGGGTCGGGCCATCCTCGAGCTGTACCGCTCGGCGCGCCAACCCGCGATCGCCGAGGCTGGTCGTGCGTTGGAGAACGCTCGGGCTCGGCCGGGCCTTTCCCTCCTGGCCACCGAGGATCCATATCTCGGCTCGGAGGAAATCCGCCGCCGCGCGGCCGAACGAGCCGGTGCTCACACCGAGGTGCTCGACGGGCTGGGGCATTGGTGGATGTTGCAGGACCCGGTCCGCGGGGCGGCCGCCCTGACTCGCTTCTGGGCGACGCTGTCCTAGCGCGAGCACGGCCGGGAGTTGGCGGCAGCGCTCGGTCAGCCGACGATCGGTCGGCCCAGCGATAGCGGGCTGCCGCCCGTCTCCTCCCACAGCGAGGCGGCATAGAAGTACACGACGAAGCCGACGAAGACGAAGACGAGCCATCCGCCCACCTGTGTGGCGGCCGCGTTCCCCGTCAG
>JAHFVB010000108.1:4934-9368 GCA_023264755.1 Mycobacterium sp.
CAAGAGCACCGGGTAGGTCCACGGCAACCGCAAGAGCAGGACCGTCAACAGTCCGATGGTGACCAGCCAACTGGCCAGCCACAGCGAGACCGTGCTCCCGGCATCGCCGGCTGCGATGCCGAACCAACCGTGCGAAAGCCCCACGGAGAGCACGCCGTAACTACCGTAGAACCCGAAGAACACCCCGTACACCGTTGCGTTGACGTTCTGACCGAGGGCGGCGGCCCAGATGGTGGCGATGAGCAGGCCGGTCGCGGTAGCGGACAACAGAATGGGCACGGCCGCTGCCGGGACGGGCACGATACCGGTGTTGGTGAGGCCAAGCCCGAAGCCGCCGGCGATGATCAATGGCAATGCGACCAGGCCCGGATTGCCGGGCCGAGCGGGCGGTTGCGGTGGGGCGTGTCCGTTGGAGAGCGCGGACAAGCCGACTGGGGTGGCGAGGTCGGTCATTGAAGACTCCTGAGGTTGAGGGTCATTGCGCTGCGCACGATCTCCCGCAACGCGGCCACGCGACGTAGGTCGAACACTCCGCGAACCTAGGTCGAACTGCTCCTGACGGGACAGGGTTGCGATCAGCGGGACGACAAGGCTCGGCCGGCCGGCGCCACGCTCCGCGGTGGTGATGCCATGTGCCGGCTAAGGACGCGGGATGAGGACGCGGGATGAGGACGCCAAGGCCGAAGTGCTGACCCGCATCCAGACAGGACGCGCGCGGTGCGCCGGGGAGCGGTCAAGGCGAAAGTGTAGGGAAACACCTGATTTTCTCTGGGCCGTCCGATCGCTAGATTTCAGCCATCACGCAGGGGCATTTCAGCCGCCACGCAGGGTAAGGGAAGCCGGGGAAGATTCATGCGAGTACGAGCCAAGATGTTGACAGTGCCCACGGTCGCTGCACTGCTCGCGGCCAGCGTCGTATCGCTAGCACCACCGGCTGTTGCCGCGAGTCCGACGGTCACCTTCGAGGCGTTCGGATCCGGCCGCGCGACGACCATCGACCTGGATCCCTCCACGGGGCGAATCTTCGATGCTCCGCTGCCCTTCACCCGCACGGTGCCCCTCGCGCCGGGCACGTCGCTGCTGCAAGTCGTGGTCGTCGGCAACGGCGACGTCACCCCAGGGTGTCGAATCAAGGTCAACGGCAAGGTGCTCGCCGAGAAGCCGGTCGGCGACGATGCGCATTGTGTCGCCGACATCTCTGGCATGTCCTTCGACGACGCGCCCGCGCCGGCGCAGGCCAAGGGCATCACCTACGAGGTCAAGGGACCTGGCACGGCGTTGACCATCAACATCGAGCCAGGCGGTACCCGACTCGAGAACGTGCCGTTGCCGTTCAGCCGGACCGTCCCCGACAACCCTGGTCAACTATTGGAGGTCATCGGTGTGCCCGGCGGGGACCTGACCGCCAACCCGGGTTGCCGCATCATCGTCGACGGTGTCGTCCGGGCGGACAAGCCGAACGGTAGCGACGGACTCTGCGTCGTTACGCAATAGCCTCCGAGCCTCACCGCATTCGCGAGCAGAAGTACCCGACGGGCACCCGGCCGCGACGCCTGAGTAGCCATGGGTGCCAACGACCGAATCCCGCACCCGACGTTTGACTGCCGTAGCCGCGGCAATTCAGTCGGTGGCAGTACCGACGTCGAACGGTGAAGGAGTGACACATGGCTACGCAGCGCCGATCCCCGATCAAGAACGAGAAGATGTACACCGACCTGCGCAACGACGGTGCGTCCAAGGAGAAGGCGGCCCGCATCTCCAACGCAGCCGCCGCACGCGGCAAGAGCACCGTCGCTCGCAAGGGCGGCCAGGCCGGGTCCTACGACGACTGGACGGTGACCGAATTGAAGAAGCGGGCCAAGGAACTAGGTTTGAGCGGTTACTCGAGCAAGAAGAAGGCCGAGTTGGTCTCGGCGCTGCGCAACCACTGATCGACCCGGTCGCGATCACGGCCGGTTCACCTGGCGGTCTCGCGCACCGTTCGTCGCTTGCCAGCCTTCTTGGCAGTCGCGCTGGTGGCCAGGAGTTGTTGTGCCGCAATGTGAATCGCGGAGCCCAGTAGGTCGAAGGCAGCGGCGATGGGGGCGTCGTCGCCGTCGACTTCCTGGGCGATGAACAACCCGTCGGCGGTGGCCAAGGCAAAGGTGCCCAGTAGGCGAAGCGCGGCGGCGTCGAGCTGCGGGAACAGGCGGGCGAAGGTCGCAATGGTCCGGGTGAGCGCTTCCTCGCGAACGTCGAGGAAGCGGCGCCGGGCCGTGGGTTCTTCGGCGCGCCGCTCGAGGGCCAGCATGAGGCCCAACCGCAGGAAGTCCGAGGAGTCGCGCAACGCCGTGGCGGTGCGGTGCATCATCGCCGAGAGTTCCTCGTCGACCGAGCCGCCGCCATCGGTGCTGGGTTCGGGTTCGCCTGCGGTGGCCAGCCAGGCGGCGAAGCTGTGCTCGATCACCGCGGCGATGAGCGCGTCCTTGTCCTTGAAGTGCCAGTAGATGGAACTGGCGGGCAGCCCGGACCGCTCGCTGACCAGGCCGATCGAGGTGCCTTCGTAGCCACGTTCGGCGGCGATCTCGGTGGCCGCTTCGAGGATCTTCTGTTGTGACGCCTCGCCGTTGACGCGGCGCCGGCGAGGTTTGTCGTCAGCGCTGGGCATGGTGGCCTCCTGTCGGTGCACTCCGACCTTAGCGGGCTTTGCGATCTGATGTATCGATCGCTCCAGGAAGCAGATGTCCTGTGCGCGAGTAAGGTGCACCCTTCCGCTCAGCCGATCAGGGGGACACGGTGGGCGGTCAGCGCGGTGAGCGCCTCCTGCATGGCGGTTTGGACGCGAGCGGCGAAGTCGGAGGGCGTTTCGCCTTCGGTAGGGCGCATGGCCGGTAGTACGCGGGTGACGAGTTTGGTGGGTAGTGGCAGGTAGGGCAGTAGGCCCACTGCGCCGACGTTGAATCCCCACGGCAGCGACACGCTGATGGGTGCGGTCTTGACGCGCAGCAGCTTGTCCAGGCGCATGGCACGGGCCAACCGTTCTCCGCTGGAGAAGACGAACAACGACTCGCCGGCACCGGCCGTGACGACCGGCACGATGGGTACGCCCTCATCGACGGCGAGGCGGGCGAACCCGGTGCGCCCACCAAACACGACGCGGTTGCGGTCCGCCCAAGACTTCGCGGAGTCCAGGTCGCCGCCGGGAAACACCAAGACGTGCTCGCCGCGGGTGAAGGCCTCGTGGGCCGCGTCGCGGCTGGCGGGTCGGGCCCCGAGGGTCTCGAGAATGCGGCCCACGCCCAACGTCCACGCCACCTGGTGGGTCAGGATGATCACGGTGCGGTCGAGGTGCAGCTGCTCGAGCGCGGCACCGGTGGCGAAGACGTTCAGGTCGAAGATGCCGCCGAAGCCGTGATTGGCGACGAACAGCACGGGTTCGGTCAGCGCGCCCAGGTCGGCGTGCACTTCGAGACGGTTGTAGCGCCGGACGAATTCGATGCCGAACCTCTGGAAGAGGAACGCGCCCAAGGCCTCCGGTGACCAACCGTCGGTCTCGTCGTCGGAGGAATGCGCGCTACGGGCCCGGTCCGGTGAGTCCGAATTGGTCATGACGCCCTTCGTGTCGAGGTGGCCGGTGTCGAGGTGGCCGCTGAGCTCCATGCGTGGTCGATGATGCCGCACCGCCTCGTGTGGCGGCACGCATTGCGGCCGGCAGGCGGGCGCGAACTCCAAACGTTCTCCAATCGGTGCTGGCTAACCTTTGCGCCTCAACCGCCCCCGCGAGCGAAGGACCTCCATGCCAAACCGAATGGCCGTGCTGACCGGCGTGTCCGTCGTGGTGGCCGGGCTGGCCCTGAGTGGCTGCGGCTCGGACAGCCCGGCGAAGACCACGTCCTCGTCGTCGTCCACCACCTCGTCGAAGCCGTCGAAGTCCGCCACCACGGCGTCGCCGACGACGCCGGCCCACGCCGCGGCGCCCACCATCGCCGACTACCTCAAGGCGAACGGCATCACCGAAACCGCCATGCACCACGGCGATCCCGGGCCCGCCATCGACCTTCCGGTGCCGGAGGGGTGGACTCAGATACCCGAGGGTCCGGACGCCCCCTACGGCGGGATCGGCTACGACGCAGCAGCCAACCCGAAGGATCCGCCGACGGTCGTCGCGATCTTCTCGAAGTTGACCGGCGACGTCGATGCAGCCCAGATCCTGGAGCTGGCCCCCAACGAGGTGCAGAACCTGGCCGGCTACACCCCACTCGCCGAGCCCAGTCAGACCGAGCTCAGCGGGTTCAAGGCCGTCCAGCTTGGCGGCAACTATCAGCGAGACGGACAGCAGCGGGTGGTGGCGCAGAAGACCGTCATCATCCCGGGTGAAGACGGGCTCTACGTGTTGCAGCTCAACGCCGATGGCCCGAACGACGACGTCGACGCGCTGATGAGCGTCACCAAGGT
>JAHFVB010000108.1:9378-10954 GCA_023264755.1 Mycobacterium sp.
CACGCCTTGATCCCGAGAGCGGACGGCCCGCGCGCCAACCCCGGCTGGCGCGCGACGTCAGGGCATTGTCGAGCCGTCGCGCTCGCGTCGAGAACGCCTAAACATCCAGTGATTCGGTTACCGTGATCTGGTGACCAGCGGGCTCGCGGCGTTCGACGATTGGCTCAACCGCGCGCTCGAAGAGCGGGCGCGGGCGGCCGGCGAGGACGTCGACACTTACGTCGCGCGCGCCGTCGCCCGACAGCTGGTGGCCGAGCAGAGACAGTCCGACAAGTCGTCGATCACCGACCTGCTAGCTCATCTCGCCGCCGCGGGAGTGTTTGCTGAATCCGAACTGCCCAACGTAACTGCGGCGATAACCGACCCCGACCGGCTCAGTGCGTTGTATGCCACCGGGCTGCTGGACTCTCCGCCTGAGGCGGCCTACGACCGAATCACCCGGGCAGCGGCCGAGGCCCTCGACGCCCCGCACGCCGCAGTGTCGCTGATCGACGTCGACCGGCAGTTCTTCAAGAGCACGGTCGGCATGGGTGGCACGTCCCCAGAGGAAAGGCAGACCCCCCTCGATCGCTCCGTTTGCCAGTACACCGTGGCAAACGAAATGCCGTTGATCATCGAGGACGCCCGGGTCGACCCGGTATTGAAGAACCATCCCGCGGTCCTCGACGGAAGCGTGGTCGCCTATCTCGGTATACCGCTGTTCGATCATGCGCACCACGCCATCGGTACGCTGTGTGTTTTCGACACCAAGCCGCGGATTTGGGGCACCGGTCACATCCAGGTGCTCAGTGACCTGGCCGAGCTCGCCGCCGAACGGATATTCGGGGCCTGATTCGGCTCAAATTGTTCAAGGCCGCGCTCCAGCTATCCCAATTTTGGGTCTAACCTTCCGTTTCTGGGCAAATCCGACTCGCGGTGGCGCAATAGACCCCGTGCTCGCCTCCGCCGCCTTACAGTTGAGCTCGCCGAGAACCTTCCCGGGGGACTGACGTATGAAGCTCGACGCGAAAGCGACCCGTACTGGCTCCGTGGTGTCACAACCGAAGGCCCCGACTCTGCCCGATCGGCGCGACCATCCCAGGACCGTCGGACTGATCGGCCACGTGCGTACCGAGTCCGGATACCTGGTGCTTACCGTTTTGCTCGACATCGTGACGGCCGCCGCGGCCGTTTTGCTGGCTCAGTGGTGGACCCCAGGTGCGGTCCACGAGCGCAACATCGCCCTGTGCTCGTGGTTCTTCGTGCCGATGGTGGTGGCCGTGTTGGCCACTCGGTCGCTGTATCGGCGGAAGCTGAATCAGAGCATTCTCGACGACTTCGAACCGGTGGAGACCTCAGTCGCGTTGTCCGCGTTGATGACCCTGACGCTCATGCTGCTGTTCGTGCCACCCCCGCAGGTTGGTGAAGTGCTGGCCCCCTACGTCCGTCCCAGCGAGGTGATCGTGCGGTTGTGGGTGTGGGCAGCCATTCTGATCCCCGCGGTACGCCTGATCAGATCGCTGGCGAAGCGCTACGTGCGCAGGGAATTCCACTTCGGCGCGCCGGCCCTCATCATCGGCTCCGGTCCGATCACCCA
>JAHFVB010000109.1 GCA_023264755.1 Mycobacterium sp.
CAGCGCTGCCTGCTGTTGGAGCGGCTCCGCCCCCATCGCCTCGACACGGTGTCCGACCTCGACGCGTGCGAGCTGGTTGCCGCGCTCCAGCGCCGACTCCACGTCCCCGCACTACCGCAATTGCGTTCGCTCTCTTCATGTGTCGAGCAATGGTCCGAGGAGTTTCAGGCACTGCCCCGCAGCGCACCGCTCCCCCGCCGGCTGGTCGAGCAGGCGGTTTCGCTTAGCCATGACCTAACAGCCGAGCCGGCCGGGGCCGACGTCGTGCTTCATGGCAACCTTCACTACGGGAACGTGCTCGGCGCCGATCGGGAGCCGTGGCTAGCCATCGCCCCCCGTCCTTTGAACGGTGATCCGCACTACGAACTGGCTCCGATGTTGTGGCACCGCTGGGACCACCTCGGCAGCCGAATCCGCGATGGCGTCCGTAATCGGCTCTACACCCTGGTCGAAGCCGCCGGGCTGGACGAAGACCGCGCCCGTGACTGGGTCATCGTGCGCGTGGTCCACGAAGCGATCCGCGCGCTGGGCGCCGACGCCTCGACGCTGACCAGGTACGTGACGCTGGCCAAGGCGATCCAGGACTGACGCTTGGCGCCGAACCGCCGGTCAGCCTGCGGCCACGGCGCGTCGGCTCAGCTGAGCTTCGCGGACCTCGGTCAGAAAGCGCGAGGTCTCGACGGCACACCGGCGTGCGTGCGAGCTGTCGACCAGGTCGAAGGCGTGTCCGGCCCGAGGCAACTCCGAGTACTCCACCCGTTGTCGCGACGTCGCGGCCAGGGCCGTGTGAAACTGCCGCGCCTCGTCGACCGGGATGATGGAGTCCAGTTCGCCGTGGAGCAGCAGGAACGGGGGCGCATCCGCGTGGATGCGGGCCATCGGGGACGCCGCCTCGAACAGTTCGGGATGACGATTTTGACTGTCCCGCACCACCACTCGCTCGAGGAATCGCATGAAGTTCTTGCGCGTCGGCGTCGAGCGGTCCTGCCAGTCGTAGCGGCCGTATATCCCGACCACCGCGTCCACCGAGGTGTCGGCGTCCACGCTCAAGTCGCCGCGGAACGCCGGGTCGCCGGGGGTGAGCCCGGCCAACGCGGCCAGGTGGCCACCCGCCGAGCAGCCCGCGATGGCCACGAAGTCACGGTCGCCGCCATACCTGTCGACGTTGGCGCGCGCCCATGCGATCGCGGCATTGACGTCGGCGATGTGCCGTGGCCACCGGTGCACCGGCGACACTCGGTAGTCCATCGTCAGGCATACCCAACCCCGGCGCACCAGATGGGCTAGCAGGCTGTGGCCCTGAAGCACCCGTGTGCCCTGCACCCAGGCTCCACCAGGTACGAAGAGCAACACCGGCGCCCCGGGCGGCAAGTCGGGACGCCGCCAGACGTCGAGTAGCTGGGCCGGATGGTCCCCGTAGCGGATGGCGCTGCGATGCAGACAGCGCCGCCGTTGCGCGCTGGCGCGAGCGAACGGCGGGACCCTGTTGCCGGTACCGGCAGCCGGGCTCGCGACTTCGACGCTCGCGACGCTCGCGACGCTCGCGACGCTCGCACTCGTTCGGCGGGCGACGGCGGCCCGGATGCTCGCCGGGGCATAGTGGCCGCCCCACAGGGCCATCGCCGTCAGACCGGCGAACGGCTCGAGGTGTCTACCCACGACGGGAAGGGACGAATACGCCCTCGCCGTGGCCAACACCAGCTCGGATGGACTCAGCCGGCCGAGGGGCATGGCGCTAGGAATCCAGCGCGTCTGCAGCGCGCGGGCCGGTCTCCCCGACCCCATTCTGCGAGCACGTGCAGTCCGCAGTGTCGATGCTGAATTGCCCGCAACGTGGACAGATGAACGGGATCATGGCGCTGCCTTCCACTGAGCCGGCCATTCGGACACCGACAGTGCGCGGCGTCGGCGAGGTGGTACCCGAGGCTCTCCGCGTTGAAACGTCAGCGCACGCTGAGCCAGATGAGGCTGCCCGCCCCCGCCAACACGCAGTAGATGGCGAAGGGGGTCAGCGTCCGGGTGTGGAAGTACCGCGTCAGGAATCGCACGGCGAGATAGGCGCTGACGAAGGACGCGACGCTGCCCGCCAAGACCTGTCCGCCGATCCCGGCGCCCAACGGACCGAACAGAGCTGGCACCTTCAGCACCCCGGCCGCGAGGATGACCGGGGTCGCCAGCAGGAAGGAGAACCTGGCGGCTTCGTCGTGCGTGAAGCCGCGCAGCAGACCGGCCGTCATGGTCACACCCGAACGGCTGATCCCGGGCAGCAGGGCCAGTACCTGCGCGGACCCGACCACCAAACCCTGCAGCAACGGCGTGCGGGCGAGTCCGTCGTCGACGTCGCCGGTCGGTTCGGAAATTCCGGGGTTGACGGAGCCAGCAGGCTCCTCGCCGGGGCGTTCCCGCCGGCGCAGCCGTTCACCCGCGTACAGGAGGATCCCGTTGACGATCAGGAAAGCCGCCGCGGGGATCGGCTTACCCAAGGTGGTTCGGAAGGTGTGCTCCAGCGCGAGGCCACAGATGCCCACGGGAACAGTGCCAATGACGATGAGCCAGGCGAGTCGCTCACCAGTGGTCTGGATACGGCGGTATCGCAGCGACGTGAAGAAACCGGTGACGATCAGCACCCAGTCCCGCCAGAAGAACACCAGCAGGGCCGCCGCGGTGGCCACGTGCAAACCGACGATGAATGCGAGGTAGGACGACTCTGGGGCCGAGACGTCAAGATCGTGCGCCCACCGGCCGCCGATCAGCGCCGGCACCAGCACCGAGTGTCCGAGGCTCGAGACGGGGAAGAGCTCGGTCACCCCCTGGAACAGGCCGACGACGGTGGCCTCGACGTAGCTCAGCGAGCTCACCTGGGATGTCCTCCATCTTCCGCGCACCAAGGGGTGCAGTCCCGAATCATGCCCATACCGCGCTGAGAAGTTGCTGTGCGGACGCCGTCTCTTCTGCTTCTACTCCGGCTTCTACTGAGGCCGCGGCAGCGGCGGACCAGCCAGATTCGACGCGTCCGTCGAGGTCGTCGGTACCGGGAGCCCAGGTACCCCGGGCGTCTGGAGTTGGCCCGCCAACCACGGCAGGGCCGAGGCGAATGCGCGACCGGCGAACGGCCAGTCGTGTCGACCCTCTTCGGCCACCACGGTGCACGTGATGCCGCGAGCCCGGCCGAGCCCGCACAGCGTGCTGGCCGTCGAATGCTGCGGATCGTCGGCCGACGTCGTCGCGCCTTGGCCGCCGAGGTCGGCCACGGACCTGATGAACAAGCCCGAGAGCCCTTGGTAGGCGGGGTGTTTGGCCATCACCGTGGTTGGGTCGAAGCTGCTCCACGCGGCGGGATCGCCGCCGAACAGCCGCTTGATGGTCTGTTCCTTCGTACCCGAGTTCGGGCCCATGTCGCCGGCGATGTCGACGAACCCCCCGAAGAGGTCGGGATGCATCACGGCCAGGTCCAGGGCGCAGGTGCCACCAGCCGAGAAGCCGACCACACCCCAGTTCGCCTTGCGTGCGCTCACACCGAAGTCCGACACGAGAAAGGGGACGACGTCCTTGGTGAGGTGGTCGGCGGAGTTACCCCGCGGACCATTCACACATTCGGTGTCGACGTTGAACTTCCCACCCGAGTCGACGAATACGAACACCGGGGCAAAGCCGCCGTGAGCAGCGGCGAACCCGTCGATGGTCGTGATGGCGTCACCGGCCCGCAACCAGTCGGGGGGCGAGTTGAATTCTGCGCCGATCATCATCACCGCAGGCAGGCGTGGTGGCGGATTGGCCGCGAACCACGCCGGCGGCAGGTACACCAACTCGCGTCGATGCACGAAGTTCGAACCGCGCGAACCGGTGTCCACGGCCACGACGACCCCCTTGGCCGGCACCGTGCCGGTCAGCTGCATCGCGCTGACCGTCGCCCGGTCGGTCTGGTTGGGCAGCGGTCCCGCGGTCAGTTCGTTCCAGGCGGCCCCGACGGTCGGGAGGTAACCCACCCAAACGTTCAAGACGAGCGCGGCGGACAGCAGCGCCGCCGGCACGGCCAGCACCGCCAGCGCGCGTTGCCGCCAGACCGACCCGCGCCAACCGGCGATGGCGACCACCGCCGAAAGCCCGATGGCGGCGATCCACAGCCACAACGCCACCGGCGCCGGCTCACCGGCCAGCCCGGCGGACCCTACGTACCAATGCGCCCAAACGCCGAGGGCGAGGCCGCCGAACGCCGCGACGGGCAGCCAGCTTCGCTGCCATCGGCGAGTCCGCCAGCCGAGGGCGGCGATCAACACCACCGCCGACGCGACCTGAGCCACCGCCGGGAGCCAGCCGTGCATCAAGGAGATGCTCGCGAGCTCGTGCCGCCACGGTGCGCCCGATTCGGCCAGGGCCGTCGGTACCGAAGAAGCCACGAGCCAGCACCCTAACCAACCGAGTCGACGATCAAGGTGTCGAACCGCTTGGCCCTGGCTGGGAAAATGCCGTCAACATGCTTCGGGCCGACCCGACCGAACATGGCCGGCGGAGCTGAGGCCAGTTGCCTCCGAAGTCGCGTATCGGGCCGAGAAGCGGCCGATCCCCGCCACAATGACCCGATGCGCTTCGGCAACTTCATGGCCCCGTTCCACCCGGTCGGCCAAAACCCCACGCTTGCCCTCGAGCGGGACCTCGACCTCATCGTCGCGATGGACCGGCTCGGGTTCCAGGAGGCCTGGGTCGGCGAACACCACTCCGCGGGCTACGAGCTCATCGCCTCGCCCGAGGTGTTCATCGGCATCGCGGCCGAACGCACCAAGCACATCAAGCTCGGCACGGGCGTCAGCTCCCTGCCGTATCACCACCCGTTGATGCTGGCCGATCGCATGGTGCTACTGGACCACCTGACCAGGGGCCGGGTGATGCTGGGCTGCGGACCGGGCCAGCTCACCTCGGATGCGCACATGCTCGGCATCCCCGCCGACGCGCAGCGGCCGCGCATGGAACAGAGCTTGGATGCGATCATGCGGCTGCTGCGCGGCGAGACGGTCACCATGCACACCGACGGGTTCACGCTGCAGGACGCGCGGCTTCAGCTGAAGCCGTACAGCGACCCGTGTTTCGACGTCACCGTCGCGGCGTCCTTCTCCCCCACCGGGCCACGCGGCGCGGGCCGGCACGGCATCGGCATGCTCTCGATCGCGGCCACCGCCAAGCAGGGCATGGATCTGCTTGCCCAACACTGGAACACCTGGGAAGAGGTCGCGCTGGAGCACGGGCACGTCGCCGACAGGTCCAAGTGGCGACTGGTGGGCCCGATGCACCTGGCCGACACTCGCGAGCAGGCCGAGCGCGACGTCGAACACGGGATCGTGGAGTTCGGGCAGTACTTCAAGCACCTCCTCCCTGGTGGCCCGGTACAGGGCGACACCGTCGCCGAGATCATCGCCAACAACCGGGAGTCGGGCTTCGCCGTGGTCGGCACCCCGGCCGATGCGATCGCCAAGATCGAGGAACTGGTGCAGGCCAGCAACGGCGGTTTCGGCGCCTTCTTGCTGATGGATCACGACTGGGCCGCACCGGCCGCGAAGCTCCACAGTTACGAACTCTTTGCCCAGTACGTGATACCCCACTTCACCGGGCAACTGACGGCGCCGGCTGCGGCGCACGACTGGGTGGTCGGCAGCGGTACCGAATTCGTCGAGCGGGCCGCCCACGCGATCGGCAAGGCGATCGCCGACCACGCCGCCGAACGGGCAGCCAAGCAGGCCCCCGCCGCCCCGTGACGCAACCGCGGCAGGTGGGCCACGACTCGTCGGACTCCGGCGCAGAGGTCTTTCCGGTCGTCGTCGAATAGCCAGGATCGTCGCACAACGATCAGCTGTGGCGGGCCCGTCAGGCTGGTGACGCACAATCGTGCGATGCAACCCGCGGCGCTGACGAGCACTGCGCGCTTGTTCGTCGACTCCGATCCTGGGCAACTGCGCTTGCGCAGCGCCGCCGCAACGACGTTGTCGCTGGTGGTGGCGATGGTGACTCTGCTCGGGTTCACCCACATCGCTCACCAGCCGATCACGGTCGCCATGCTGGGCACGATCGTCGCCATGCAAGCCTCGGCGGCGGTCAAGGACCGACAGCAGCGCAGCCGCGTGGTCACCACCCTGCTGTTGTTCCTGCCCGCGGTCGGCGCAGTGACGTTGGCGGCGCTGCTATCCCCGTTCGGCAAGGTCGCAGACGTCGGGTTCATCGCGGTGCTCTTCGGCGCGGTATGGGTACGCCGCTTCGGCCCGCGCGGGAACGCCCTCGGCATGGTGGCGTTCATCTCCTACTTCTTCGCGCTGTTCCTGCGGGCCACACCCGAGCAGATACCGGTGCTGGCGGTGGCGATCGCCGTCGGAGTGGGCGCCTCCGTTCTGGTGCGGACGCTGATCTTCCCGGACCGCCCACCCGTAGAGGTACGTCGTCTGGCGCGAGCGTTGCGCACCGCCTCCACGTCCTTGTTGGAGGTCGCCACGAATCGAGCGGACTACGACCTGGCCGCCTTGCGCCGACGCTTGGACCGGCTGGGCGAAACGGCGCTGATGATCGACGACTGGCTGGACCGCCACGACGCGGCGCAATCGTTGAACATCACCAGCGACGAACTGGCACTACGGGTGTTCGACGCCCAACTCGCCATGGAACAGTTCGCCAGCCTGCTGTGGTCGCTTGACCCAGCCGAGCAGCGGCCCAGCGGGCTCGCCGACGTCATCGAGTCGGTACGAACGTGCTTGCAGCACAATCCCTCCGAAGCCCAACTCCGGGTGGCCCGCAAACGCGCCATGGCAGCCGCCGAAGGCGCTGACCTGTCGACTCCGGAGGGCATCGCGACGGCAATCGGACACCGAGTCGTCCAGGCGCACCTGGCGATCCACCACATCACCACCAACGCGCTGGGCACTTCCGCCGACACCGAACCGGAGCCAGAACCCGAAGAGCAGCAAACGGGGCTCAATCCCAGCACCAAGGCCGCCATTCAAGTGGCGGTCGCCACCAGCGCGGCCACCGTCCTCGGTGAGTTGATCTCGCCAGACCGCTGGTACTGGGCGGTGCTGACGGCCTTCCTCGTCTTCACCGGAGTGTCCACCCGCGGCGAAATTCTGACCAGGGTCGGCCACCGCCTCGTCGGCACCATCGCCGGAGTGGTCGCGGGCGTCGCACTGGCCACCCTGATCGGGCACAACCCGCCAGTTCAAATCGTGCTGCTGGTGGGCTGCGTGTTCTGCGCGTTCTATCTGGTCACCGTCGCCTACGCCTGGCTGACGTTCTTCGTGACCGTCATGCTGGCCATGCTGTACGGACTGCTCGGCGACTTCAGCATCCAGGTGCTCGAACTGCGCATCGTGGAAACCGCCGCGGGCGGTCTGGTCGGCATCTCGTCGGCCTTCCTGGTGCTGTCGACCGGCACGCGGGCCACGTTCATCGCGAAG
This sequence comes from Mycobacterium sp., assembly GCA_023264755.1. GTDB lineage: Bacteria > Actinomycetota > Actinomycetes > Mycobacteriales > Mycobacteriaceae > Mycobacterium. The sequence continues at coordinate 7,431 of JAHFVB010000109.1, forward strand.
GTGAACGACTACCTGGACCGGATGACCGAACTGATCGACGTCGGCGTCGACTCGGTACTGAGCCCGGGACAGCAGACCGAGCTCGTCGCCATGACCCGACAACTCGACAACGCGCTACAAGACGTGATCACGGCAGGCAAGCCGCTGCGAATGGGAATTGCGGTACGAAGCCGCCGCGGCGCCCAACGGGTCTTGCGCGGACTACAGGTCGGCAACCGGGCGGCGCACGCACTCGCGCGCGCCGGTATGAACGCCGCGCGCGCCGAACCCGAGACCGCCCCTCCGGACGACACCGCCGCAGCCCTACGCGAGGCCGCCGCCCACGTGGGCCGCACCGTCGACAACGTAAAGCAGGTGGTCGCCGGGGTCGGCCAAGACGTGCCGGAAAAGCCCACGGACACAATGATCTTGGACGTGATGGGAACATCGGCCGTCCCGCCGGGACCGGTACGCGGCGCGTTGCGGGCGCTGAACACGCTCGATCGCGTGCTTGCGGAGGTAACTGCGCGCACCTGAACCCACTCCCACCTGCAACAACGGCGAGCGCCGCGGCCGTCGCCCTAAGGTGGAGCCGGTCGGACGCCCGCTCGAGCCCCTCGGCTTCGGCTTCGGCCTTCGGCTTCGGCTTCGGCTTCGGAAAGGACCGGACCCACACGTGCTCGACCTCCCCCTCGACACCCCCTCAGGGCCCGCCCCGACGCCCACTCCCGCACCCCAGTTGCCCCCGCCCGACTTCCATCAGTTCACCGGCGGAGTCTCGCTTCTGGGCGGCTGGTTTCCGATCACCCTCGAGGTGGTGACGGTCGTCGCCCTGGTGGCGGTCATCGGCTGGCGGTCTAGACGCTGGCGACTGGTCTGGGTGCCGGTCAGCATCGGCCTGGCGGTGCTCGGGGCACTCGGGGCGCGGCTCTACATGGACACCCAGGGCCTGGCCTCCGACCCAGCCCCGCTGACGCTGTGGAGCTGGGTCGGCGTATTCGTAGCCGCCGTCGCGATCGCCGGGTTCGGCTGGAGCGGTGCGGGCTGGCGACGCCGCACCCTTTCGGTGCTGGTCATCCCGTTGACGCTGCTCACTGCGTCCCTGGCCCTGAACCAGTGGGTCGGCTACTACCCGACGCTGCAGGCCGCGTGGGGCGGCTTGACCGCGGGGCCGCTGCCCGATCAAGTCGACGCCAGCGACCTGCCCGGCCTCCGAGGCACCCAACCGTCCAACGGAAAACTGGTCGAGGTCGACATTCCCGACACCGCCAGCGGCTTCAAGCACCGCAGTGAGTACGTGTACCTACCACCCGCATGGTTCGCCGGCGACAAACCGCCAGCGCTGCCAGCGGTGATGATGATCGGCGGTGAATTCAACACGCCGGCGGACTGGATGCGCAGCGGCAACGTCAAACCCACCATCGATGGCTACGCGCACGCTCACGGCGGACGGGCCCCGATCTTCGTGTTCGTCGATTCCGGCGGCAGCTTCAACAACGACACCGAATGCGTCAACGGCGTGCGCGGCGCCGCCGCCGACCACCTCACCAAAGACGTACGCCCCTACGTGAGCTCGACGTTCGGAGCCTCCGCAGACGCCGCCAACTGGGGCGTCGTGGGTTGGTCCATGGGCGGCACGTGCGCGGTCGAGCTGGCGGTGACCCATCCCGAACTGTTCAGTGCCTTCGTCGACATCGCCGGCGACCACGGACCGATTGCGGGTACCAAGCAGCAGACGATCGACCGGCTGTACGGCGGTGACGCCGCGCAGTGGGCCGCCTTCGACCCGGCGACCGTTATGGCCAAACACGGGCCGTACACCGGCGTTTCCGGGTGGTTCGAGGACACCCCGAAGGTCTCCGAAGAGCAACTGAAGGCCTTGGCGGGCGGCAGCTTTCACTCCCGCCCGCAGCCGTCGAATCCCTTGGGCTTCGGTGGCCACGACGAGTGGGCCAACGGCGCCGAGGATCAGGTCGGTGCGGCCCGTGACCTGTGTCGGGCCGCGACTGCGGTGAACATTGCCTGCACGGTGCACACCATCGCGACGTATCACACCTGGCAGTTCGCGGCCTACGCGTTCTCCGACGCCCTGCCCTGGCTGGCCGCCCAGCTCCACACCGCCTAGGGCTCGGTTGCGGCGCCCGGTCGTTGACAGCGTCGGACCAGCGATCGGCGCTACCGTGGGCTCGATGCGCTACCTCATCATCGGAGCGGGCGCCGTGGGCGGAACCATCGGCGGGCGGCTGGCGGAAAGCGGCCACGACGTCGTGTTGGTCGCACGCGGAGCGCAGCTCGCCGCCCTGCAGACCCACGGGCTGCGCCTGGTCACCCCCACGGGCGTGGTGACACAGCCACTTCCGGCCGTGTCGGGTCCGGCCGCACTGGGCGAGCTGCGCCCCGACGACGTGCTGGTGCTGACGGTGAAGTCGCAGGACACCGCCGCCGCGGTCACCGAATGGGCCGCGGCCCCCGTCGCCGGTGGCGGCACCGCCGCCGAACGGCTCCCGATCGTCTGCGCCCAAAACGGGGTGGACAACGAGCGGACGGCTGCACGTCTGTTCGACCGGGTGTACGGATTGTGCGTGTGGCTTCCAGCGACCCATCTGGAACCCGGCACGGTGGTCTCCCACACCGCCCCGCTGAGCGGAATCTTGGTAGTGGGCCGCTATCCGCATGGCATCGACCCAACGATCGAGCGAATCGGCGCGGACCTGTCGCGGAGCGTCTTCGATGCGCCCGTCGTCGCCGACGTGATGCGTTGGAAGTACGGGAAATTGCTCAAGAATCTGGCCAATGCGCTGGACGCGCTACTCGGCCACACCAGCGCCCGGTACGGACCCGCGGTCGCCGACCTCCGCCAGGCAGCTCAGGCCGAAGGCGAGGCAGTGCTGGCGGCCGCCGGGATCGCGTACAACTCCGAGGACGAGCGGCGGGCGCTGCAAGGCGACCGGATGGAAATCCGTGACATACCCGGCGTGTCGCGAAGCGGCGGGTCGACCTGGCAGAGCCTGACGCGTGGCACCGGTTCGGTCGAGGCCGACTACCTCAACGGCGAGATCGCGTTGCTGGGCCGGCTGCACGGGGTTCCCACCCCCGTCAACGTGCTGCTGCAACGGCTGGTCTCGGCGGCGGCCCGAAACCGTCAGGCCCCCGGCGACCTGCCCGCCGAGCAGCTGGACGCGCTACTCAACGCGGTCCCCAGCCGACGTTAGCCCCTGTCGCCAGCTGCCGCCCCCGAGCACTTCCAGATGGCGTTGGTGATACCGATCGACCGACCGATGATGGCTGGTCTTGCGGCAATCCGCAGTAGCCCGATGCCAGTGCCGCAGCGACCGCTGCGCTGCCACTACTTCTCGCTGTTGAACACCGCTCACCAGTAGCGGAGGGCTCCGTCGAACATCGTCGCCAACAACGGCTCGTCGCATTCGACCGGTGCGTTCTGGAGCAGCCGCTGTTGGGGCCACGCGCCGTCGGCCAGGGCGGCGCAGTCGGTGTCGAGATAGCCCACCGCCGACAACCCGTTGGGCATGCCGAC
>JAHFVB010000110.1 GCA_023264755.1 Mycobacterium sp.
CTTGAGCGAGTCGACCTTCTCGAGCAGGCCGAGCGCTCGTTCGACGAACATCGGGGTGGGATCGATGATCAGCGACGTGATGCCGGCGTCGGTCAGCACGTAGGCGTGGTCGTCGAGCGAACCTAGCGGGTGTAGTGAGGTCCGTCGGTAACCCTGGGTCTGACTGGCGCCGATGATCATCAGCACCTCGGGCCGGTTGAGCGACAGCAGCCCGGACACGCTGCCGGTGCCCGCGCCCAGCGCCTCGAAGGCCTGAATGTACTGGCTGATGCGCTCGGCCAGCTGTCCGCCGGTGAGCGTGGTGTCGCCGAGGAACAGCACCGGCTTGTCCTTGTTGCGCTTGAGTGCGCCGATCGTGAGATGGCCCGAGTGGATGGGATGGCGCAGCAGCTCGTCACTCATGAACTACAGACTAGAACGTGTTACAGATTTGGTGGCAAGTCGGCCCAACCAGAGCGATTCGTGGAGTATCGGCGACACTCACCGCCGCCGATACTCCACAATCGCTCAGCGGCCGGCGGCCTTGCGGGCGTCGGCCGCAATCTTCTCGGCCAGCTCGGCCCGCCATTCGAGCTCCCTCTGGATCCAGGGATTCTCCTGCGGGAACTCGTCGAGCTCGGCGACGCGGCGCACCTCCAGCTTGACGCCCTTGCCCAGCGGCACCTTGCGTGCCCACTGCTTGGCCTCTTCCTTCGACGACACGTCGAGGATCCAGAACCCGTTGAACAGTTCCTTCGCCTCGGTGTAGGGCCCGTCGGTGACCACGGGGGGCTCGGCGTTGAAGTCGACGACGAAACCCTCTTCGGGACCGGTCAGGCCCTCGCCGGCCAGTAGCACGCCGGCCTTGATGAGCTCCTCGTTGAAGCGGCCCATCGACTCGATGACTTCGTCGAAGTCGATGTCGAGTTCGGCCATTGCCGCTTCGGCCTCGGGCCCAACTCGCATGATCAGCATGTATCGCGCCATCGTCTTCTGCTCCTTGCACTTGGTGGGAGGCACGTTCCATCGTGCCCTTCGCAACTACGTCGAACGGCAACCCGCCGAAATCGACACGGTTGGCGAAGAACTTCTGAAGAATTTCAATTCCGCCCGCGGAAGGACTGCTCGATGTCGGCTGACCTGGTGGTTTACGGAACCGTGCTGACCGTCGACGAGGACCGGCCGACCGCCGAGTGCCTTGCGGTGCGAGACGGGCGAATCGTGGCAGTCGGCGTGTGGGCCGACGTCGCGCACTTGATCGGCCCCGACACCGAAGTCGTCGACTACGGCGACGGCTGCGTCATGCCAGGTTTCGTGGAGGCGCACGGCCACCCGTTGATGGAGGCGATCGTGCTCTCCGATCGAATCGTGGACATCCGGCCGGTCGTCATGCGCGACCCGGACGACGTGCTGGCCGCCATCCGCAACGAGGTGGCGGCGCGCGGCGCGTCGGGCGCCTACCTCAACGGGTGGGATCCGCTGCTGCAAACCGGCGGGCAGGAGCGCAGCGACTCGGGGGAGGTGAACCGGCTGCCCGCTCCCACGCTGGAGTGGCTCGACGGGCTGGCTCCCGACACCCCGCTGGTGATCATCCACAACTCGGGGCACCTGGCGTACTTCAACTCGACGATCGCCCGGCAGCTGGGCCTCGGCCGTGACACCCCCGACCCGAAGGGGGCCAAGTACGGGCGCGACGCGGACGGCGAACTCGACGGGACCGCCGAGGAAACGGGCGCGGTGTTTCCGCTCATCGGCGGGGCGATCGATCCGAACGGTTATCCGGCGCTGCTGCTCGCCGAGTGCGCCAGACTGAATCGGGCCGGGTTGACCACGTGTTCGGAAATGGCATTCGACCCGATGTTCCGGCCGGTGCTCGACGCGTTGCGCAGCCAACTCACCGTGCGACTACGCACCTACGAGATGTCCACCCCGCGGCTGACCACCGAGCAGACCCCGGCCAACGGAGACGACGTGGTGCGCCAGGTCGGCATCAAGATCTGGGTCGACGGGTCGCCGTGGGTCGGCAACATCGCCCTGTCCTTCCCGTATCTGGACACCGAGGCCACTCGCACCATCCGGGTGACGCCAGGTTCGTGCGGGCACGCCAACTACACGCGCGAACAGCTCTCCGAGATCGTGGGCGCGTACTTCCCGTTGGGCTGGCAGTTGGCCTGCCACGTGCAGGGCGACGCCGGGGTGGACACGATCTTGGACGTCTACGAAGAGGCGCTGCGCGCCCACCCGCGGGACGATCACCGGCTGCGGCTCGAGCACGTCGGCGCCATCTCCGACGCACAGCTGAAGCGGGCGCACGAGTTGGGCGTGACGTGCAGCATCTTCGTCGACCAGATTCACTACTGGGGCGACGTGCTCGTCGACGGGTTGTTCGGCCCGGAGCACGGCTCGCGGTGGATGCCCGCCGGGTCGGCCGTGGCGACCGGGATGCGAATCTCGCTGCACAACGATCCTCCCGTCACGCCCGAGGAGCCGTTGCGCAACATCGGCGTGGCCGTCACGCGCATCGCGCCCAGCGGTCGCGTACTCGGACCGGAGCAGCGGTTGACCGTCGAACAGGCCATCCGGGCGCAGACCATCGACGCGGCCTGGCAGCTGCAATCCGAGGATGCCGTGGGCTCGTTGGAGGTCGGCAAGTACGCCGATCTGGTGGTGCTCTCGGCCGACCCGCGGGTAGTGCCGCCGGAAACCATCGCCGACCTGGAGGTACGTGCGACCTACCTCGCCGGCCGCCGCGTTTACGCCAATTCCGACTGAAGGCCGCCGCTGACGTGGCACGCTCTTGGCATGTCTGACCTGCCTGATCCCCGTTTTCTCGACGAGCGCGTCGCCTACTGGGCGAAGGCCACACCCGATGCCGAAGCCATGTCCTACCTCGACCGGACCTGGACGTGGTCGCAGTGGAACGACCGGGTGCGCCGGCTGGCCGGCGCGTTGGCCGAACGCGGGGTGAAGCGGGGCGACGTCATCGCCTTCCTCGACAAGAATCACCCGGCCTGCCTGGAGGCGACGTTCGCCGCCGCGTCGCTGGGAGCGGCTAATGCGATCATCAACTTCCGGCTCGCGGCCGACGAGCTCGACTACGTGCTCAACGATTCCGGGGCCAAGGTGTTGATCGTCGGCAGGGAGCTCAAGGGTTCGGTCGACAAGATTCGCGATCGGCTGCCCAACGTCGAGCACGTCATCGAGGTCACCCCCGAGGGGGCCGAGGGTGACGAGTACGAGGCGATGCTGGCGGCGGCGACGCCGGTGGATCGTTCCGCTGACGTCGAGCCCGGCGACGTGGGCATCATCATGTACTCGTCGGGTACCACCGGTAGGCCCAAGGGCGTGGCGTTGACCCAAGCCAACCTGATTGCCCACACCATCAATGGGCAGGAGGGCTTCGACTTCGACGAGGGCGACAAGAACATGGTGTCGATGCCCCTGTTCCACGTCGGCGGGACGTCGTATGCGCAGTTCGGCATCCACCACGGCATGCCGAGCGTGATGACCCGCGACGTCGACGGGATGGCGCTGGCCGGCGCCATCCTCAAGGGCGCCAACCGCACGTTCCTGGTGCCCGCCGTACTGGCGAAGGTGCTCGAGTCCGGCGACGACGCGGTGAAGTTGTTCGGGGCGTTGAAGACGTATTCGTACGGGGCGTCGCCGATGCCGCTGCCGCTGCTTCGGGCCGCGTTGAAGGCGTGGCCGAAGACGGACTTCATCCAGGCCTACGGGCTCACCGAGCTGTGCGGCGTGATCAGTCACCTGATGCCCGAGGACCATCGCTCCGGCCCGGAGGAACGGCTCTCCAGTGCGGGCACGCTGGTGGCCAACGCCGAGGTTCGGGTGGTCGACCCCGACACCCTGGAAGACGTGCCCGCTGGCGCGCAAGGCGAGTTGTGGTTCAGGTCGGACCAATTGATGAAGGGCTATCACAACAAGCCGGAGGCGACGGCCGAGGCGATCACCTCCGACGGTTGGTTCCGCACCGGTGACATCGGCCGGGTCGACGAGGGTGGCTACATCTTCGTCGAGGACCGGCTCAAGGACATGATCATCACGGGCGGTGAGAACGTCTACTCGATCGAGGTCGAGCGGGTGCTGGCCGAGCATCCCGCGGTCGCCGAGGTCGCCGTCATCGGCGTGCCCGACGAGAAGTGGGGCGAGTCGGTGAAAGCCGTTGTCGCCCTCGAGGGTGAGGCTTCCGAGCGAGAGCTCATCGCGTTCGCCCGCGAGCGGCTGGCAGCCTACAAGTGCCCCAAGACCGTCGACGTGGTCGAGGCGCTGCCGCGCAATCCGACGGGCAAGATCCTGAAGAAGGACCTGCGCCAGCCGCATTGGGAGGCGGCCGGTCGCAAGGTCTAGCCAGGACGGGCCGGAGTGCGATAGTGAGCACGTGAAACCCCCGCTGGAAGATCTGCTCGACGGTTTGCACGTCGTCGCCCTGCCGATGCGGGTTCGCTTCCGCGGCATCGACGTTCGCGAGCTGGCGCTCTTCGAAGGGCCGCGGGGGTGGGGCGAGTTCGGCGCCTTCGTCGAATATGGGCCGGTCGAGGCCGCGCACTGGCTGGCCTCGGCCGTCGAGGCGGCCTATGAGCCGCCGCCCGTGCCGGTCCGCGATCGCATCCCCATCAACGCCACCGTCCCGGCCGTCGCCCCCGAGCGCGTGCCCGAGGTGTTGGCCCGCTTCCCCGGCGCCCGGACCGCCAAGGTCAAGGTGGCCGAACCCGGCCAGCAGCTGGCCGACGACGTCGCCAGGGTCGACGCCGCGCGCGCGCTGGTGCCCGTCGTGCGGGTCGACGCCAACGGCGGCTGGACGGTGGACGAGGCCGTCGCCGCGGCGGGCGCGCTGACCGCATCCGGGCCGCTGGAGTACCTCGAGCAGCCGTGCGCCACGGTGGCCGAACTCGCCGAGCTCAGAACCCGCATCGGCGTTCCGATCGCCGCCGACGAGAGCATCCGCAAGGCCGAGGATCCGCTGCTCGTCGTGCGGTCGCGCGCTGCCGACGTCGCCGTGGTGAAGGTGGCCCCGCTGGGCGGGGTGAGCCGGTTGCTGGGCATCGCGGACCAGCTCGACATCCCGATCGTCGTGTCCAGCGCGTTGGATTCGGCCGTCGGCATGGCGCGCGGGCTCGCGGCCGCCGGATGTCTGCCCGAGCTGCCCCACGCCTGCGGGTTGGGCACCGGCGGGTTGTTCGTAGAGGACGTGACCGACCCGGTGTCACCGGTCGACGGGTGGCTGCCGGTCGCCCCGGCGCGTCCGGATCCGGCCCGGCTGGCCGGGTTGGCGGCCACCCCGGACCGGCGGCAGTGGTGGATCGAACGCATTCGGGCCTGCTACCCGCTGCTGTCCTAATTCGTGGGGTCCAAGGCGTAGACGACACGGGGTCACGGGTCGACACTTGGCTTCGTGAAGCGCCGAGTGGTGATCGTGGGGTACGAGGGCATCCAGGCCCTCGACCTCGTCGGCCCGTTCGAGGTGTTCAGCGGCGCGACGTTGCTGCTGGCCAGCCAGGGTCGCCACGACGACGGCTACGAGGTGACGATCGCCTCGGTCGGCGGTCGCCCCGTCAGCACCGGCACCGGAATCGAGCTCGTCGCCCAGCCACTACCCGGTCCTGACGATCGGATCGACACCGTTGTGCTGCCGGGTGGGGGAGGCGCCGACGCCGCGCGCCGCGACGGGGAACTGATGCAGTGGATTCGCAGCGTCGCCAAGACCTCCCGACGGATGGTCAGCGTCTGCACCGGGGCGTTCCTGGCCGCGGAGGCCGGGCTGCTCGACGGTTGCCCTGCAACCACGCACTGGGCGTTCGCCGGGCAGTTGGCCAGCGAGTTCCCCGCCGTCGCCGTCGACCCCGAGCCGATCTTCGTACGCAGCTCCGAATCGGTGTGGACCGCCGCCGGCGTCACCGCGGGAATCGACCTCGCGCTGGCGCTGGTCGAGGACGACTACGGCACCGACGTCGCGCAGACGGTGGCCCGCTGGCTGGTGCTCTACCTTCGCCGCCCCGGCGGGCAGACGCAGTTCGCCGCACCGGTCTGGATGCCCCGGGCCAAGCGCGCCCCCATCCGGGAGGTTCAGGATGCCATCGACGCGGAACCCGGTGCGGCACACAATGTTCCTGATATGGCCCGTCGGGCTGCGCTGAGTCCCAGGCACTTCACCCGCGTCTTCACCGAGGAGGTCGGCGAGGCGCCCGGCGCGTACGTCGAGCGGGTGCGCACGGAGGCTGCGCGCCGACAGCTCGAGGAAACCGACGACACCGTCACCGTGATCGCCGCACGGTGTGGGTTCGGCACCGCAGAAACCATGCGGCGCAACTTCGTTCGACGGATGGGTGTCTCGCCCGACCAGTATCGCAAGACCTTCGCCTAACTCTCGACAAGGAGAATCATGCAGCTCGCCATCGTGTTGTATCCCGGCTTCACCGCGCTGGACTTCATCGGCCCCTACGAGGTGTTGCGCAACGTGCCCGACACCGACGTCAGGTTCGTCTGGCACGAAACGGGGCCGATCGCCGCCGACTCCGGCGTACTGCTCGTCGGCGCCACCCACACCTTCGACGAAACCCCCTCGCCCGACGTCATTCTCGTACCCGGCGGGCCGGCGACCATGGAGCATGCCCGCGACGAAAAGGTGCTCGACTGGCTGCGCCGGGCGGACCAGACCTCCGCATGGACGACGTCGGTGTGCTCGGGTTCGGTACTGCTCGCCGCGGCCGGGTTGCTCGAAGGCAAGCGGGCCACGTCGCACTGGATGGCCCTGCCGATGCTCAGGGCTTTCGGGGCCCACCCCGTGGGAGACGAACGAGTCGTACCCGAGGGCAAGATCGTGACGGCGGCGGGCGTGTCCGCCGGGCTGGACATGGCGATGTGGCTGGCGGGTCAGCTCGTCGGCGAGGCCAAGGCCAAGGCCATCCAACTGGCCATCGAGTACGACCCGCAGCCTCCCTTCGACTCGGGTCACATGTCGAAGGCCTCGGCGGCCACCAAGGCCGCGGCTACCGCGATGTTGTCGAGGGACATGGTCAAGACGGGCCAACTCACCGCCCCGGTGCGGCTGCTGTGGGACCGGGCGATCGGCGTGGCCCGCTCCGGCCGCACCCGCACTCGGGTGAGTTCGGCGCGCTAACCGCCCAGAAACGGGCGGAAAGCGCGCCGAAATCACACCTCGGTAGGGTCGGGCGGGTGAATCTCGCGTACGACGACCGTGGCTCGGGTGATCCGGTGCTGTTCATCGCCGGTCGTGGAGGAGCCGGCCGGACCTGGCACCTGCATCAGGCGCCCGCCTTCCAGCGCGCGGGCTACCGCGTCATCACGTTCGACAACCGCGGGATCGGTGCCACCGAACAGGCGACGGACTTCACCATCGAACAGATGGTCGGTGACGTCGCGGCCCTCATCGAGCAACTCGGCGCCGCTCCGGTGCGCATCGTGGCGGTCTCGATGGGCTCCTACATCGCCCAGGAACTGATGCTGGCCCGCCCCGAACTCGTCACCGCCGCCGTGCTGATGGCCACCAGGGGGCGCGAGGACGTCATGCGGGCCTTCGGCCGCAAGGCCGAGCGTGACCTGCTCAGTACGGGGGTCGCACTGCCTCCGACGTTCGACGCCAAAGTCCGGCTCCTGGAGAACTTTTCGCCGGCGACGCTCAACGACGACCGCGCGGTGCGCGACTGGATCGACATGTTCACCATGTGGCCGACGAAGCTGACGCCGGGGCTGCGCGCCCAGCTCGACGTCGCGCCGTCGGAGAACCGGCTGCCCGCCTACCGGAACATCGCCGCACCGACGCTGGTGATCGGTTTCGCCGACGACCTGTTGCTGCCGCCATACCTGAGCCGCGAGGTGGCCGACGCCATTCCGCAGGGCCGTTACCTGCAGATACCCGACGCCGGCCACCTGGGCTTCATCGAGCGCCCCGACGCCGTCAACGCGGCCGCGCTCGAGTTCTTCGCCGCCGGCAGCTGAGCCCGTCAGCGCGCCGGCCAGCGGTTTCGGTCGCCGCTGGGGCGGCTCTGGCGTCGTATGCCACGCTGTAGTGGTGGTGAACCCCTCGACGATGCAGGCGCGCATCGTCGTCGACGAATTGATTCGCGGCGGCGTCCGCGACGTGGTGCTCTGCCCGGGCTCGCGCAACGCGCCGTTGGCGTTCGCGCTGGCCGCTGCCGACCAGGCCGGCCGCATTCGGCTGCACGTTCGCATCGACGAGCGCACGGCCGGGTTCCTCGCGATCGGGCTCGCCGTCGCCGCGGGGGCACCCGTGTGCATCGCGATGACGTCGGGCACTGCGGTGGCCAACCTCAGCCCCGCGGTCGTCGAGGCGAACTACGCGCGGGTGCCGCTGATCGTGCTGAGCGCCAACCGGCCCTACGAGCTCTTGGGTACCGGCGCCAATCAGACCATGGAGCAGCTCGGCTTCTTCGGCACGCAGGTTCGCGAGACCATCAGCCTGGGGCTGGCCGAGGGCGCCCAGGAGCGGCTGGACGCGCTCAACGCGCAGTGGCGCTCGGCCACGTGCCGAGTCCTGGTGGCCGCCAAGGGCGCTCGCAGTGCCAATGCGGGACCCGTGCAATTCGACATTCCGCTGCGCGAGCCACTGGTACCCGACGAGGCAGAAGACCCGGCCACGTTCTCCGTGGTGCCGGGCCGCCCGAACGGCGCGCCGTGGACCTACACCCCGCCGGTGAACTTCGACCAGCCGCTCGACATCGACCTCACCCCCGACACCATCGTCATCGCCGGCCACGGCGCGGGGGTGCACCCCAACCTCGCGCATCTTCCGACGGTCGCCGAGCCGACCGCGCCGCCGACGGCCAACCCGTTGCACCCGCTGGCGCTGCCGAGGCTGCGCCCGCAGCAGGTGATCATGCTGGGCCGGCCCACCCTGCACCGGCCGGTGTCGAACCTGCTGGCCGACTCGTCGCTGCCGGTGTACGCGTTGACCACCGGCCCACGCTGGCCGGACGTGTCCGGCAACTCGCAGGCCACCGGAACGCGCGCGGTGACGTCCGGTACTCCCGATCCCGGCTGGCTGGCCCGTTGCGCCGAAGCGAACACCCGAGCCATCCAAACCGTCCGCGCACACCTGAAAGCCCATCCGCTGACGACCGGCCTGCACGTCGCCGCCGCGGTGGTGGCCGCCCTGAAGCCGGGCGATCAGCTGGTGCTCGGGGCGTCCAATCCGGTGCGCGACGCCGCGCTGGTGGGGCTCAACCCCGTCGACGTCCAGGTGCGCTCGAACCGTGGCGTCGCAGGCATCGACGGCACGGTGTCGACGGCCATCGGCGCTGCGCTCGCGCACGACCCCACCGGCGGCCGTACGGTCGCGCTGATCGGCGATCTGACGTTCGTGCACGACAGTTCCGGGTTGCTCGTCGGGCCCACCGAGCCGACGCCCAAGAGCCTGACCATCGTGGTGTCCAACGACAACGGCGGCGGCATCTTCGAATTGCTCGAGCAGGGCGATCCCAGGTTCTCCGACGTGTCCGCGCGGATCTTCGGGACGCCGCACGACGTGGACGTCGGTGCGCTGTGCCGGGCCTATCACGTGGACTGTCGTCAGGTCGAGCTCGACGGCCTGCCCGACGCGTTGAGTGCGCCGGGCGAGGGGATGCGCGTGCTGGAGGTGAAGGCCGACCGTTCGTCACTGCGCGCATTGCACGCGGCCATCAGGGCTGACCTGTGCGGCTGGGGCGACCCGTGGCACTGGGGCGACCCGTGAGGCCGGGGCGAGCGAAGCGACGGGAGCCGTGAAGTCGACCGTCGCGTGGCTGAAGGCGTTGCGGCACGCCATCCTTCCGCATCTGTTCGGCGATCCGACGGAGACCAAGGCCGAGCGGATCATCCGGCGGGTGCGCGTGGGCATCGTCATCGCCGCCTGCCTCGTCACCTTTCAATCGCTGTTGCTGGTGATCGGGGCCTGGCGCAACGACCACCAGATCGAAGCCAACATGGGCGTGGCGGCCGCCGAAGTGCTCGACGCGGGCCCGCGGAGGTCGACCATCGAGTTCGTCACGCCGGATCGGGTGACCTATCGTCCGGAGCTCGGGGTGCTGTATCCGTCCGAATTGGACACGGGCATGCGCATTTACGTCGAGTACGACAAGAGCAATCCCGACCTGGTCAGGGTCCAGGGCCGCAATGCCTCACTCGCGATCATTCCGGCCGGTTCGATCGCGGTCGTGGGTTGGCTGGTGGCCGGGGCGGCCCTGCTCTGGCTGGGTTGGCTGCAGCGCAATCGGGCGCGTCAGGACCCCATCACGTTGGATAGCCACTTGTCGTCGTAGACGTCGAGCTTCTTGGCCTGCTTCAGGTCGTAGACCGTCGGCGTGCCCGTGCTCACGTCGTCGATCTGGTAGAGGAACTCGAAGTTGGTGTCCTCCAAGTTCTTTACGTCGACGGCCGACTCGCCCTTCTCGATCTTGGCCACCGCGGCTTCGGATAGACCTGCGGTACGGGCCATTTCGGCGAGCTCGCCATCGTCGGGGTGGTCTGGCCCCGCACCGTTTTGCTTCCACAGTTCTTCGACGAAGTGTTGGAACTCGGTGGCGTTGGTGGCTGTGGCGTCACCGGACTCGCCAGGTGGCGACACGGCGGCGAACATGGCGTTGGCCACCCGCTCGGAATGCTGGTTGGCGCCGGCGTCCAGGAACGTCACCGGTCGGTACGTCAGGGCGAGTTGGCCCAGGTTGATGTAGCTCAGCATTCGCGCGCCGAAGTCGGCTTGAAGGTCGGCACAGTGGTTGCACTGAGGCTCGGTGTAGAGCTCCAGCTGGATGGGCGCGTCCTCGAACCCGAGTCTGATTCCGAAGCCGTCCTTGACGACCTCGACTGGAGCCTTGACGGGGTCGGCCCGGGGCGTGCCCTTGACCTGCTGGGTGCAGGCGGTCGTGGCGATGAGCAGGCTCGCTGCCAGTGCGATGACGAGCGAGGTGCGGGCCATCCGACCAGTATGC
>JAHFVB010000511.1 GCA_023264755.1 Mycobacterium sp.
GAACGCGCCGACTGGTGGTGGTACGACCCATCCCAACCCCAACCACCACCTCCGACGACCAACTAGCGTGCCCAACAGGTATGCGTCGGCAGTAGGTCAGCGCGCGCATGGCCCCACGGTTTGGAGTCAGTTCCGTCTGGCGGCGGCGCAATCCGTCAGTCGGCGGCGCAATTGCGTCTGTCGGCGGCGCAATTCCGAGGTGTGCTCACCACGGCTCCAACTCGGCGGTGTTGGCTCGGCGCAGCGCGCTGACGTAATCGCCGCGTTCGCGCGCCGATTCGTCGTCGCCGATGGGGACGGCAAGAAGTCCGCGAAAGTCATCGACCGCGGCGTAGCCCTTGTGCCGCATCCATCGGTCCAGCCCGTCGAGCATGACGGCCGAGTGGTCGGGACCGTGGCGCAGCAGTGCCGACGCGGTCATCACCACGTCTGCCCCGGCCAGCAGGTACTTGATCACTTCCTTGGCCCCCTCGACGCCAGTCGTGGCGGCGAGCGAGGCGTCAATCCGTCCATGCAGCAGGGCAATCCACGTCATTGGCAAGCGGGCCTCGCCCGCTCGTGACAACGACGTCCCCGGCGCCACGGTCAGCGTCTCCGGGTCGATGTCGGGCTGGAGGAACCGGTTGAACAGCACCAGGCCGTCGGCGCCGGCGAGGTCGAGGCGCCTGGCCATTTCGGCGGTCGCACTGAAGTACGGACTGAGCTTCACCGCGACCGGCACGCTGACCGCATCCTTGACCCCAGCCAGGATGTCGAGCTGACGCTGTTCGACGTCGCGGCCGGATATGTGCGGATCGCCGGGCAGGTAGTAGACGTTCAGTTCGATGGCGGCCGCGCCCGAATCCTGCATCGAGCGGGCGTACCCCGCCCAACTGCCGGGCGTGCTTGCGTTGATGCTGCCGATCACGGGCACCGAAACGGCTGTCGCCGCACGTTCCAGCAGGTTCAGATACCGGTGCGGGCCATGGTCCGCACCTGCGGTCTGTGGGAAGTACGACAGCGCCTCGCCGAAGCTCTCCGAGCCCGCCTGGGCCAGTCGGGCATCCCGCTCGGCCTCGTCCCGCAACTGCTCTTCGAAGAGCGAATAGAGCACTACCGCGCCGACGCCGGCGTCGGCCAACTGTCGGACGCCGTCGACCGTCTTCGACAACGGGGACGCCGACGCGACCAGCGGGTTGCGCAGTTCGAGTCCGAGATAGCGAGTCGTGGTGTCCATCATTGCTCCCTGCGTGCGTCGGGGTGGAAGGGTTCGGGATCGTGTTCGGCTGGCTGGGAAGCCATCGCCTCGTAAACGGTCCAGCGTTGCTCGATCGCCTGCTCCGCCAGTCCGAGCAGCCGTTCGTACTCGACCGGATCGGCATTTGCCAGCGTCCGGTAGCGCAGTTCCCGGCCGCGGTAATCGGCCAATGGGATCCGCGGTCGGTGTGAATCGAGCAGGAAGGGATTCCTTCCGGAGGCGCGCAACACCGGGTCGTAGCGAAGGAGCGGCCAGTGTCCGCTGGCGACGGCACGGTACTGCTGATCCATCCCGAGCCGCATGTCGATGCCGTGTGCGATGCACTGGCTGTACGCGATCACCAGCGACGGTCCGTCATAGGCCTCCGCCTCGCGGAAGGCTTGCAGGGTCTGCTGCGGATCGGCACCCATCGCGACCTTGGCGACGTAGACGTTTCCATACGCAATCGCCTGCAGAGCCAGATCCTTCAATGGCACGGTCTTGCCCGCTGCGGCGAACTTGGCGACCGCGCCAAGTGGGGTCGCCTTCGACATCTGACCGCCGGTGTTGGAGTACACCTCGGTGTCGAGCACCAGCACGTTGACGTTCCGGCCGCTGGCCAACACGTGGTCGAGTCCACCGGATCCGATGTCGTAGGCCCAGCCGTCACCGCCGACGATCCACACGCTGCGTCGGACCAGGTGGTCCACCACGCTAAGCAGCTCGGCGGTCGCCGCCGGGTCGAGGCTGGCGAGTCGGCTCCGCAACTCGCTCACCCGGGCGCGCTGGGCCGCCAACTCCGACTCCCGCAGCTGTGGGGCCGTCAGGATTTCGTCGACCAGTTCGGCGCCTACGGCCTCGCGCAGCTCGGTGAGCCGCCGCCGGGCGAGCTGCACGTGCACATCGCTGGCCAAGCGAAAGCCGAGCCCGAACTCCGCGTTGTCCTCGAACAGAGAGTTCGACCAGGCCGGGCCCCGCCCGTCGGCGTCGGTGGTCCATGGCGTGGTGGGCAGGCTGCCGCCGTAGATCGATGAGCAGCCGGTCGCATTGGCGACCATCAGCCGGTCCCCGAACAGCTGCGAGAGCAGTTTGAGGTACGGCGTCTCACCGCACCCCGCGCAGGCACCGGAGAACTCGAAGAGCGGCTCCAGGAACTGGGTTCCGCGCACGGTGCCAAAGTCCACCTTCGACCGGTCGGTGAGCGGCAGCGCCTCGAAGAACCCGATGTTCTCCCGCTCGGCGACGACCCGTGGTTCGGCGGGGCCCAGGTTGATCGCCTTGGTGAACACGGTGGCCTTGGGCCCGGGTACGACTACCGGGCAGGCCTCGACGCACAGTCCGCATCCGGTGCAGTCCTCGACATAGACCTGCAGCGAGAACCGGGCGTTCGGCAGGCCGACGGCGTTCAGCGGTGCGGAGTCGAACTCGGCAGGGGCCGCGGCGAGCTTCGACTGGTCGTAGAACTTGGAGCGAATCACGCTGTGCGGGCAGACGAAGGCACAGTTGCCGCACTGGATGCAGCTATCGGGATCCCACACCGCGACGAGCTCGGAGATGTTGCGCTTCTCGTAGGCCGTGGTGCCGCTCGGATACGTTCCGTCGCACGGAAGTGCACTGACCGGCAGCAGCTCTCCGCGTCCGGCCATCAGCTCCGCGGTCACGGTGCGGACGAACTCCGGCGCCGACTCGGGCACCAGCGGTCGCGGTACGCGGGTGGAGGTGGCCAACGCGGGTAGCTCGATGCGGTGCAACCCGGCCACCGCGCCGTCGACGGCGGCCAGCTCCCTGGCCAGCACTTCTGGGCCGCGCTTGCCGTAGGTCTTGGCCACGGAATCCTTGATCCGAGCGAGCGCGCGGTCTCGCGGCAGCACGTCGGAGATCGCGAAGAAGCAAGTCTGAAGGACGATGTTGATGCGTCCGGGGAGCCCAGCCTCGCGGGCGATCCGGTCGGCGTCGACGACGTAGAGCGTGATCCCCTTCTCGAGGAGCTGTTCCTGGACCTTCCGGGGTAGCGCGTCCCAGACGCCTTCCGGGGCCAGCCGACAGTTCAGCAGCAGGGTCGCACCGGGCGCCGCCCGACCCAGCACGTCGACCTTGTCGAGGAACCGGAACTGGTGGCAGCCAACGAAATTGGCCCCGGTCACCAGATAGGGGGCTCGGATGGGATCCGGCCCGAAGCGCAGGTGCGACTCGGTCTGCGAGCCCGACTTCTTCGAGTCGTAGACGAAGTAGGCCTGGGCGTGGAGGCCTTCCTCGGATCCGAGGATCTTGATGGTGTTCTTGTTGGCCCCGACTGTGCCGTCGGAGCCCAGCCCGAAGAAGACCGCCCGGACGGTGTCGGGCGACTCGATGTCGAACGACGGGTCGTAGGCGACGCTGGTCCCGGAGACGTCGTCGTCGATGCCGACGGTGAACCGCCGCTTGGGTTTTGCGTTGGCGAGTTCGGCGAACACACCGTTGACCATGGCGGGCGTGAACTCCTTCGAGGACAGCCCGTATCGTCCTGCGCTGACGCGCGGCATGACCTCGCGTGCACCGTCGGCACACGCCTCGGCGAGTGCCGCCACC